>DAOVAG010000026.1 GCA_030671165.1 Candidatus Bathyarchaeota archaeon
ACCAAAGCATACGTAATAGCCGCAAACTATCACGGTAAAAAACAGGTAGCATACCTAAAACTATATTCTCCTAAGAGACAGAAGATTCATTTCTGGTACGATAATACAGATCATCTGCCATACTGTTTATCAGAGCTCTCAAAGACAGCACTCGAAAATATCAGCGCTCTAAAGAATCATCCAGGATTGACCCGTATAGAAACTGTGAGAAAATATGATCCATTGAAAGATAAAGAAGTTACAATGTCAAAGATCATAGCAAAAGATCCACTATCTATTGGAGGAAGATCAAACAGGGCAATACGTGAAATCCTTAAAAAAAGTTGGGAATCAAACATTCGATACTACAGCTGTTACATCTATGACAAGCAACTTCTCATGGGTATGCCATATAAGGTTAAGGAAGGAAAATTAAGTACCTTTGATTATGTTCCCCCTCAAGATGTTACGCGTACTATTCAATCTCTTTTCAAAGATGAACCTGAAGAATTTAAGGATTATATTACTCATTGGATTAAACTTCTTCAATGTCCCGTACCAAACATACAAAGACTTGCGTTAGATATCGAAGTATTATCTTCTAAAGAGGATAGAATTCCAGATCCTAATGAGGCTAATGATCCAATAATAGCCACATCCTTCATCGATACAGAGGGAAATAAGCGAGTTCTAGTTCTAAAAAATAGAGAAAATATCAACAAAGGGGTCGAGACAATCCCATCCGATGTGAAAGTAGAATATTATAATGATGAAGTGGAGCTCATAGAAGAAATATTTAATGTTCTACGGATATATCCTCTTATCTTAACTTTTAACGGTGATGACTTTGATCTACGTTATATTTACCATCGCGCTGAAAATCTAGGATTTCAAAAAGATGAGATCCCAATAATTCTAGGATCAAGATTTACCTTACTAAAATATGGTATACATATTGATCTTTACAGGTTCTTCTTTAATAGATCGATTCAAAACTACGCCTTTAGTAGGAAATATACTGAGTTTTCTCTAAACGCTATATCTATAGCACTTTTGGGAATGGGAAAAATTCCATTAAAATCGCCCATATCGGAGTTAACATATTCAGAGCTTGCTAAATACTGCTTAATGGACTCGGAACTAACTCTTAAACTAACAACTTTTAGCGAGAATTTGGTAATGAAACTCATCTTTATTCTTATGCGGATCACAAAATTACCTATGGAAGATTTGACTAGGCAAGGAGTTTCTAATTGGATAAGAAACTTAATGTATTTTGAACATAGGCGTTTGAACTATCTTATTCCTAGATCAGAGGATATTCTAAGAGTCAAAGGTGATGCATCTTCAACTGCAATGGTTAAAGGAAAGAAGTATAAAGGAGCTGCAGTCGTTAATCCCAAACCTGGTGTACATTTCAATGTCACGGTTGTAGATTTTGCATCATTGTATCCCAGCATAATTAAAGTTCGTAACATTTCATACGAAACTGTCCTTTGTCCTCATCGTGAGTGTCAAGATAATAAAATTCCTGACTTACCTCATTGGATTTGTCGTTTGAGGAAGGGTTTATCTAGCCAAATTATTGGATCTCTCCGAGACATGCGGGTTAAATGGTATAAGACAAAAGCTAAAGATCAGTCGTTACCTGCCTCTCTTCGTAACTTCTATAATGTTGTTCAGCTCACATTGAAAGTTCTTTTAAATGCATCTTACGGTGTAATGGGTGCTGAAAATTTCAGTTTATATTGTCCCCCAGTTGCAGAGGCTGTGACAGCCTATGGAAGAGATGCAATGAAAAAAACAGTTGATAGAGCTCAATCTCTTGGGATTAATGTTCTATATGGTGATACAGATAGCTTATTTCTTAAATCACCCACACCCGAACAAATTAATGATTTAATCAAGTGGTCCAATGAAAAGCTTCAGATGGAACTTGAAATCGAAAAGGAATATCGATACTCTGTTTTAACGAAACTAAAGAAGAACTATCTAGGGATCTATCGAGATGGTAATATCGATATTAAAGGATTAATCGGTAAGAAAAGACACACGCCCAAATTCTTGAAAGAAGCCTTCATGAAAATGATTAAGAGTCTTGGAGAGGTGCAATCACCAAAAGACTTCAAAGAAGCTAAAAAGAAGATTAGAGATATTGTTCATGATTGCTATAGAAAATTGATGAATAAGGAGTACCCTCTTGATTATTTGACTTTGAATATCACGATCAGTAAACCTCTTAAAAATTATACTAAAACGACACCACAACATGTTAAAGCTGCAAAGCTTCTAATTAAAGCTGGGTATGATGTTAAACCTGGGCAAATCATTCGTTTTGTGAAGACTATGGATGAGCTTGGAGTTAAACCCCATCAATTAGCCGACCGTGAATTAAAAGATATTGATATAAAAAAATATGTGGAGTATTTGAAGTCGACTTTTGGTCAAGTCTTGGATGCTTTAGGGATAAACTTCAATGAAATCTTAGGAATCTCAAGACTTGAATCCTTCCTATGGGGTCCATAAAATAGAATGAAAAAGGCTATTTAGAAGTAATTGTACATACGTTTAATGGGTTAGATCTTTGAATAGCACTTCTTCTCATTTTTTAGATAATCTTGATATCAGAATCCTCTCTATTCTAAATGAAGATGCGCGTACGAGTTACAGGGAAATAGCAAAAAAATTGGGTATAGCATCTGGAACTGTGTATAATAGAATAAAAAAAATGACAGATAATGAAATTATTAAGGGGTATATCCCTCTTTTAGATCACGGAAAGTTAGGATACGATTTAACAGTTCTTATTCTCATTCAAGTTGAAGGAGAACATCTGACTAAAGTTGAAAAGATGCTCGCAACACCAAGTGAGGTTCTTGCAGTTTACGACATTACTGGAGAATTTGATGTAGCAGTAGTTGCTAGATTTAAGAATACAAAGTCTATGAATGCTTTCATAAAGAGCACATTAAAGATACCCTACATTCGTAGAACAGTAACTAATGTCGTTCTGAACATCGTTAAGGAGGAACAAAGGTTAAAATTTTAACGATTTGGAAATCGGAAAATAATGAACATTTAATAAAGTTTTTTATTTCTAATAGTATTCTATAGTTGTAAACAATTAGCTTTTTTAAGCTTCATTTGGTATTAATAGTTAAGAGATAATATTCAATAATAACAGTGGCTAAGCTCATGACGTTTCCTAGGGAGAAAGAAGGACATATTCTAAGAACAGTTCATGCCATTTGTCAAGATCATATCAGAAGGGTTGTAGAAGCTGTTAGAGAATTAACAAATATGGTTTTCGACTTATCGGAAGGAAATCTTAAAAATATGGAAGACCATTTTGCTGAAATTAAAAGGTTAAAAACTGAAGCATCTGAACATCGACAAACACTTTTAAATGAACTTGCAGAGGTTGGGATGCTACTTCTGAACCGAGAAGACTTCCTTAGGCTTGCGGTTCAATTAGGGGAAATAGTAGATTACTGTGAAGGAGCTGCTTATAGAATCAACTATATCGTCTCTAAAAAGCTAATTCTTAGCAATACAATTAAAACTGGTCTCTTTAATCTGAGTAAAAATGTATTAAAAACAGTAACAAATCTAAGAGAAGCAATTTTTTCGTTAAATTATGGAAGTTCAAGGATAATAAGCATGGCTAAAAATGTTGAAATCGCTGAATACATAGTCGATGAGATATTCAGAGAGATAGAAGTAAAGATAATAGATGCTAAGTTGGAGCTTGGAACAACCCTAATTCTGCGAGATTTAGTGAATTTCTTGGAAGATATTGCAGATAAAGCTGAAGATGCCTCAGATTCAACTAGAATTTTAGCTCTAGGAGCCTAAATATGGCAAATTCTCCGCAGTTCAACGCTGAATTATTAGGGAATAGATTGATTGTTTGGGATTATAAACAAGCTTCTGGTCTCTATAAACTAGGATTCTACGGTAAACCTGTAGGTATAGCAAAACCTAAATCTGCAGAATTTGAAACACCTCTCATGGTTGATCTTATTGAAGGATTTTATCTTCTTGAAAAAAGAATAATCAGGATCTATAAAGGACCTAAAAAGAGAGGAATAGGGGTAAAACGGTTTCATAAGTATGCTGAGAAAGCATACCAAAGATTCAATCTAGATTATTTAGTTTATAAAAAACTTCGAAATCACGGCTATGTTGTCCTTCCGGGGATAAAATTTGGATGTGAATTCGCTGTCTATGAGAGAGGGCCAGGTATAGATCACGCGCCCTATATGATTTCAGTTAGAGCATCAGGAGATGCAATCACATCAACAGATATAGTTAGAGCAGGCAGATTAGCTACTTCTGTTAGAAAAAGATTCATCATTGCAATACCGAATCTTACAACAGAGACCGTCCATTATCTCATGTTTAAATGGTTTAAAGCATAATTTGTTGAAATAATGCTGTTAATTAATTTTTATGATTTGAAATAATTAAATGGTTAATAAAATTACTCCAAACGTATATGTTAACGCTATTAGATTGTTTAATAATTAATTGTTTCACATGAAAAAAAGGAGGATAAATCCCTTATTCTATTTCATTGCTTGTAAGAAAATAAATAATGTTTGGTATGGTATCATACTTGATGATGAGAAGCGAATAGTCGTATCATATTTCTCTGTTAACGATAGAAGCGATGTTATAGCAAGTATCATAGAATATTTACCGAATGACTCTGAATTTTTAGAGATCAAGCGCGATAAATATGCCTTAAACATTCTCAAAACGATGAGTCAGATTTATAAAGGAAAACCTATCAAGTACGATTTTATGTTGGCCTTAGATAACTTACCCCTTTTCACTCGCAGAGTACTGATTGTAACTTCACAAATTCCAAGAGGATTTGTTGCGACTTATGGAGGAATCGCAAAAGCTGTTGGGAATCATCGTGGGGCTAGAGCTGTTGGAAATGTTGAGGCAAGGAATCCTTTTGCACCCTTCATTCCCTGTCATCGGGTAGTTAGATCAACCCTTGATTTGGGTGGTTATGGGGGTGGTTTAGACGCTAAACGACAAATTCTTGAGAGAGAAGATGTGATATTTGATGGAAATCGTGTTTCAAGAAAATGTCTTTGGACACCTAAATAGTAGAACTAATAGATCTTCGTAATAGTTAACCATTAATTATTGACTGTTTAAAGGAAGATTGATAATAAATATGTCTTTCTTCATAATCATCGTTTAACAAATATTTCTGAATCTTTGGATCTTTCAAATGTTTTAGGACATAATATTACCACAGATATAGCCGTCCTGTTTCAGTTTTAATGGACATCCTCCACCACATATTGACATTTCGGGACATCCATCACATTTTTCGGGGGCATACTTCCGGTTACGTATATCTTTACAGAGGGGATGGTTCCAGATCTTATTCCAGTCTTCAGTAAGTATATTACCCAGTTGTTTGAAGAAGCTTTGACATGGAATAACATTTCCTGTTGGCTCTATACACATACTTATTCTACACGCACTACACGATTTAATGCCAAGCTCCAACTGGAGAGGGTTCATAACACAGTATTGAGTGGGTGTATACCAGATGAAGTCCATGTTTAATGTTCGTGCATAATCTCTAATCCTGATCAATAGTGATTCAAGCCTAGATTCTGATAAACCAAAATCCTTAGCTACTTCTGGAGCTTTTCCGGAGTAGATGAGACCGTTACATGCAAATTGATTAAGACCAAGTTTGTGAATAAATTGTATAGTCTCGATAATGTCGTTAATGTTGAATTTATTTAGCGTAGTATTAGTTAGAGTGTAGATGGGTGTCGCTATTGCATTTTTCAACCCAGCGACAGTTTCCTTCCAGCTACCTTCAACACCCGTTATCCTATCATGAATCTCTTCTCTGTGGGATTCCAACGTAATTTGAATGTGATCTATACCCGCTTTAATAAGAGTATCAACATAAACTGGATCACTTAACTTTCTACCATTTGTAATAAGTCCGGTAACGAGTCCTTTCTCCTCAGCATAACGGATTAATTTGGGAAGATCTTCTCTAAGAGTTGGTTCGCCCCCAGTAAATGTTATGTGAGGTACACCTATCTCAAAGAGCTTATCAATTACTCTAAACCACTCTTCTGTAGTTAACTCCTTTACTTCTCGAGAACCCCCTGCATAACAATGAATACAGCGATTATGACAACGATAGGTTAAGGCAAGATCCATTCTATAGGGAGCGGATAACTCCGCTGTGAAAGGTTCAATCTTCTCAACACCAAGATAAGATACAGGACATATGTCACTCGTCTTAGCAAAAGTGTTAACGATGAAGAGGACATCCTGATAATCGTTTAGCGCTGTTTCAGCATCAACTTTATATCGTTTACAGATCTCCTTAACCGCTTCTTGCTCAGTCGCTCCTTTTATAAAAAAATAGATGTACTCAACTGCAGATTTATTGAGGAAAAGAACACGAGAGGCATTGATAACTAAAACACCGGTACCATTCTCTTCAACTTTTAAGTGGAGACGTAATCCTTCCCATTCGCCAGTAGCTTTGTAATGATACAAACCCTTTTTTACGGTTTTAGGAAATAGTCTACTAATAATTTTCATTTTTAACGTGCACCTCCACCAGCACAAGCACAAGCGCATGAGACACAGGCACAAGCGCAAGCACAATTAGCACAAGCACATACACATCGTGATTTATGGCGTATAGGCCTTGATGATTGAGTTGAAACTTTTGGGGGTATCAACTTCTTTGTGAAATCTTCAACGTTCTTGACCAATCCTCCAGCAGCTTCCTCGATCCCTGTAACTATTTTATCTGCGAATTCTTGAGCTGGAATGGGTTTAACTTCAACAGCCGTAGATGGTCCAGTTGGGGTTGTGGTTGTTTTACTGGAAAAGTGGGGTCCATACCAGTACCAGTTGGGGCGTGGCATGAATAAGATGTGGGGTGGAAAAGCTTCTTTAAATCTTTGTCCATATTTTTCATCGAGGAGGAGCCACTCTAAGTTCTTCTCGAGGGTTTCCTCTGCGAGCTGAGGTGTACTAGCTTGTTTAACTTGGTTCCAAGCTGTGTTGACGATTGATTTATAATAGTTAACTGTATCTTTCCGGGCGTATCCACGCATCTTCTTATCTACATTTTCTCTCAGGCTTATGTAGGTTCCGGCTAATCTTCGTTCATTCAAGGAGCCATTCGGTCCAATAGCTCTTAGAAAATCTATTTCATAGTATCTAGGATGCTGTTTTGGTTCTTCTGATTGGTTTAGGAGTTTTTCTACTTTAATCAATGGTTCAATCTCTTTAATTTTGATAAACCGCTTAAGTAAAAGACTGAAGAGGACCATGGTTAATACTCTGACTGGTTTCAAACCTACGACTACAGCCGCTTCTACAGCCGTGAGGCTTCGAGCTGGACCTAGAGCTTCAATCTTAATCTTAGGCTTCTGATATACTTCCTTTCGTTTTCTAAGTAAGATAATGACTATGAAAATACCTACTATACCAAGGAATATGGACAGATAAAACCAGATATCTGGTCCGGTAGGGGGTTCTGGAGGGGGAATTGTGATATATTGCTCTGGAACAGAAACTCCGAAGACTAATTTAGTGTTCGGTGGAAGATTGTTGCGCTCCCAGTATACAGCGAATTCACCGTCAACAGTTGTATAGTATGCATCCTCAGAGGTTTTAATATTCTCTTTTGTAACCCCATTTGGTGGGACAATAGCAAGACGCAGATCTTCCACTCTTGCGTCTTCAAAATATGTAGGCATAAATTGTAGTCCTAGATACCCCGGATTCATCTCATCCGGTTGAATAATGGATGGGGCTGGAAATGTTGAGATAAGTAGGACAGTTCCACCTTCTCCTGGTCCCATTGAGTGTCCTAGATACACTTCAATACCGTAGTAACTCCCACCGCTAATGTCTTCCCAGTTTAAATTATTCCCTGACAGGTCTTTAACTGAAACTGTGTTAAAGTCTCTGGTAGGTAGACCTAATGAGATATATCCCTGAGCAGATGATTCGTAGGTTATAGTGATGTTATAGTGAAGCTCTATTGAAGCATCATCGTTTATCCAAAGAGTTACCCATTCTTGATCTATTCGATATTGGATGGCTGTAACGTTGTTTGGATTGAACGCCACGCTACCTTGAGAGATGGGGAGTGATAAAGTAATAATGAGTATGATGATGCTTATCTTTTGTAAGGAGCGCATTACCAAGTGGGCTCCTCTGTCATCTCAAACTTGTTTCCACAGTAGTCACAAGTCATGTAGGGTTTCCCATCTATGACTTGAAGTTTATCTGGATTTAACATTGCACTACAGTTAGGACAATCTATCTCCTTAACCTTAATCGGACTTGTGATTCTAACTGTTTTCTTAATCTCAATTGGTTTTCTCTCTCTTGCAAAGAAAATGATTACCATGGCTACAACTATGAAGATAATACCTTCGATCAAGCGCATAGAATCAGCATATTGGGCCATGATGAATAGGATTCCGAGTCCGATAAGACCAGCAGCTGCGATATATAGAATCCACTTTAAAGCTCCTTTAGCCAATAATCATATCACACCTTTTAATAGGAATATACATTCAAAGAGTGATCTATTTAATCTCTTCCTCTTTGCTTATTATTATATCATTCTACAGTTGGTAATTTTCTAGTTAATTGTTTTGAATTAAGGAGTAATTTGAGTCTCCTTCATACT
>DAOVAG010000175.1 GCA_030671165.1 Candidatus Bathyarchaeota archaeon
AGAAAGAGGAAAAGAGTTGGTTGCAGAACACATTATAAAACGAAATCTATCATCTCGAAGGACAAAGAAGAAAGGAAAGTAAAAGAGGAAAGAGTAAACCATGCCAACTAAAAAGAGGACAAGAAAAAAAGAGAAAAAAAGCTTCACTTATTATGAAATAACAAATGGTAAATTAGTTAGAAGACTGAAAAAATGTCCAAGATGCACATCTTTTATGGCACATCATAAAGGAGAAAACGCAAGGTATACATGTGGAAAATGTGCATATACGGAGTACCAAACGGCTCCAGCGATCAAATAATGATGATTCTCCTCCATTTGAAGGAGACTCCACCACCATTAAGTGGATGCGGTTCTTATTTTCACATTAAGCAGGAATGGAAAGCTACTGCCAAGTTAAGATAGAAATGGAATGTCGATGAGGCATTATTTCTTTAAGACTTTTAGGTTAATTTGTACTATTTCATCAGTGATAACGTTACCGCGAACTGTTTTCCTTTGACGATGTCCATCACCACTTGCTTTAAATCCTACGCCGTCACTCAAGATAATGGAAACTTTTACTCCACCGTGAACATCAAAACGCATCGGGAATCCAGTTTTATCACTTCCACCGGTTATTTGAAGCTTGGAACCAGAAAGACCCATAATTGAGCCATTCAAGAGATCTCCAATTCTTTTTCCAACAAGAGCTTGGGCCCTTGGTCCTTCTAAAGTAACTCCTTTTGATTTCCCGTCTGAAGTAGATATTACTAGTTTAAATCTTGCCATGATATTTCATTTCTCCATTTAGAATCTCAACCGTCATCATGCTTATTAAATCTTCACAATCCCCACATTAGTTTTTTCTTCCGCATAATTTGAATGAGTTCTTCAAGGATCTGAATCTCATCTAAAGATAAGTGTCCTTTATATTTTTTTAAGAGTTCCTTCACGTGGGCTTCTGGAACGGCTACATATAAGAAATCACCTTCATTAAAGTGACGATTGAAAATGGGTTCTTTCATTGAGATAGCAACTTTCATACGTATATTGGCGCGGTATATAGTTTCTCCACCATCCTGTATCTGAAAGATCTCACCAATTATGTTACCATCGTTTTTCATCATCGAATATTTTGGTTCTATACGTCCTGCCAAAACCTCTACACCAAATATAGCTGGATTACTCTTTCTAAAGATACTGTTATATAAAACCTGTATTTTTCCGGGATGTATTAAAGCTTCAAGTTTCTTCTTGGTTATAGTTTCCCTTTCTTTATCCACCCAAGTTTTATAATCGTCGATAAGACGATAAATAACATTATTCTGAAAAATTTCAATACCGTTCTTTTTTGCTTCCTCGAGAGCGTCTGGTAAAATCTTTACATTAAAAGCAAGAATAATTCCTCTGAGTGGTGTAGTTTTTCTTATTAGAGATGCTTCGATGACCTCCCTTCTGGAGACATCTCCAACATCAGCAAGCTTAATAGGAATTGCACTGTTTTCTAACTCAGCAACTATCGCCTCTAAAGACCCCAGAGTGTCAGTTTTTAATATTACACCAAGTTTATCAGTTACTACCCTCAGCTTTTCTACCTCATCTGTCACTTTTAGCATTAACTCTTCTATAGAATTATTGGGACCAACTGTATACAAAGGAGCACCTGCTAAGGTTTCATCAATAGATGGTGCAGATATTTTTATTCCAACAGCTGCAGAGACCTCTTCAACAGACATAAATTTTTCTCGTGGATCTCTAATCTCATCTAATGGTTTAGGTAAAAAGATACCCCTCACTTTAGTTACTATAGGTTTCTTCATACCCCCTATAATGATGATATCTCCCCTTCTAAGAATCCCTTTGTAGAGAATTACATTAATGACTATACCCATACCGACATCTTCTTTAACCTCTAAAACAGTTCCATGTGCAGGTCCGGTACTCACTATAAGTTTATTTTGCAGATAATGTTGAGTTAAACCTATCAATGTTATGAGTAACTCAGGTATTCCCTCTCCCGTTTTAGCACTAACAGGAATGATTGTAACTGTTTTCGTGAAATCAACTACTCTATCGAAGCGATTAGCTTGGAATCCTTGCCTTGAAAAGTGTCCCATAATCACATAGAGTAAATCATTAAGTTGGCGTTGAACGGTAAGATTCTGTTTATTAAAAGATTCAATGAAGGATAAGTTCGAGTGCTTAACCCAACCTGGAATCATATCGATCTTGTTAGCTACTACGATAAAAGGGGTCTTTCTATTCTTTAGAATAGATAAGCTTTCATAAGTTTGAGCCTCAAAACCTCGAACAACATCTATAACAAGAATCGCTATATCTGCAACTGAGCCCCCTCTTCGTCTTAAATTCATAAAAATACGGTGACCTGGAGTATCGATTACTAAAAGACCAGTAATTGCTATTTTTCCACCTAAACTTTCAGATAGAGAACCACAGATTTCCTTCAGAAGTTTAAGGGGAAAAAAACTGGCACCAATATGCTGAGTCATAGAACCAACTTCCCTTAATGCAACAGCAGAACTTCGAATATTATCGAGGATAGACGTTTTTCCAGAATCTACATGACCTAGTACACATACTATAGGCTGCCTGAGCTGCTTTTGCATTAATACACTTCCATTAAGCAAAGGAATATTACAATATTGATTGAATGCTTGTATTTATACTTCAGTAATTTAGAAAAATTCGATAATTGGAAGATGAAATAGTTAAAAATAAAACTTAAAAATATAATATTTTCTTGGTTATAGTAATTTTTTAGATGTTAGTTTCTCTAGCATTATTGAGATCATAATTTCAGGTCCTACTCGCACATGCTGATCGATAAATGGGATTTTATCTTGATAATATTGTATGATAGGTTTAGACTGCTCTTCATAAACCGCGAGACGAGTTTTAATCACTTTAGGATTATCATCTAGGCGTTGTATCAATTCTCCTCCACATTTATTACAGTTACCTTTAACATTCGGTGGCATTGATGGTAAACTATACGTTATACCTTTTATCGTTTTATCTATCTTGAGGAC
>DAOVAG010000044.1 GCA_030671165.1 Candidatus Bathyarchaeota archaeon
ATCTGGTTCTGAAACCTCGACAACTTGAACACCTTCCTCGTGGATCTTACAAGGAAAAAATTTATTCCTGCTCTTCATAACCTTATAAATTCTACCGGGTTCTAAATTACCCATACAAATCTTATAAAGTTCGCATTCTTCACATCCCTCTAGGGATCCTTCATGTATGAATGAAAAGCCTATTTTAGCTTGTTTTAAACCTACAAAGGTTATTTTGTATTTAGGATCAGTATTTAAACCATTATTTGAATCATTATTTATAGGTACTCACCTTCCTAATCTATGATTCCTGCTGCTTTAGCAAGGTTTTCAGCTGCATCTCTTGTTAAACCATCACCAAGAATTGTATATCTATTAGGTCTAAGAGTGGAAGCTAAAGTGAGAGCTTCAATAATATACTTAGGTTCAATTCCTAACTCCTCAGCTGTTGTCGGGGCTCCAATTATTCGAAGATTTTTCTCAATCCTCCGCCAACCATTTCTCTGTAAATAAGCCATTAGAATTGCTCCAACACCACACTGCTCTCCATGTAATGCTGATTTAGGTGACACAATGTCTAGAGCATGGCTGAAGAGATGTTCAGAACCACTACAGGGCCTACTACTTCCAGCAATACTCATAGCGACACCACAGCTTATTAAGGCTTCAAGAACGATTCTTATCCCACTTTCCTTCTTTTTTCGAATAGCTTTAGCATTTTGTAAAACAAGTTTAGCACTCATTAATGCTAGATTTGCAGCGTATTCACCATAGTATTCATTCTTCAACTTATGAGCTAACTCCCAATCTCTTACAGCAGTATATTTAGAGATAATATCACCACAACCACTAGCAGTCAATCTATATGGAGACTCTGATATAACATCTAAATCCGCTACTATCGCTAAAGGAGCGTGAGTTTCTACAGATGTAAATGTTTCTAAATCTTTGATAGAAGCTCTTGGGCTAGAAATTCCATCGTGAGAAGCAGCTGTTGGGATACTCATAAAGGGAATACTATAATTATGAGCAGCTAATTTTGCGACATCTATTACTTTCCCACCACCGATACCTAAAAGAACCTCAGGCGTGGATTCGTCAATTAATTTCATAGTCTCCTGAACGTATCGAAAACTTGATTCTTTAACGATGTAACAAGTTAAGTCATATCCAACATGTTCTAACGATTGAATAAGATTACGTGCTATATGTTCATACACATATGGACCAGTAAGAAGCAAGATTGATGACTTAAATCCTAAACCTCGACATACATCATCGATTTTATTTAAAACTCCATGACCTATTAAAACCTCTCGAGGAAGCTGCATACGATGTACAGGTTCTATAAAATCCATAAAATAGTGTATAATTAGTACTATAATATTTCTATTTCCACTTCAAAAACTCGAAATATTTTTAAGGCAGAGTTATTCATGATTAAACCGTACCACTTGAGGCTTCTAGATAATTTTAGACTTTCGTGTCTTCTTTGGTCGATGTTTAGGAGGAATAATCCGAATGAGTTTTAAATTTAGCAATGATGAGATGAAGGAGAAAGCACTACATGGCACAACAACTATCGGTATCGTCTGTAAAAATAGCGTAGTCTTTGCAACAGATACTCGGGCAGTAATGGGATACTCTGTGGCTCATAAAAATGTAAAGAAGGTATATCCAATTGAGAAACATTTGGCGATTACCATCGCCGGCGGTGTAGCGGATGCCCAAAATGTTGTTGAAATCCTTAAAGTAAACGCCCGATTATATCGTTTAGAGAAAGGGAGAATTATACCCGTTAGTGCAATATCAAGGATAGCAGCGAACCTCCTCTTCCAATCCAGGGCAGCTCCTTTATATATGCAGGCTATAGTTGGCGGTGTTGATGATACAGGTCCTCACGTCTACACAATAGATCCTTATGGAAGCTTGATAGAAGATAACTGTGTTTCCACCGGGTCTGGTTCACCTATCGCTTATGGTGTTCTAGAAGATAATTATCGTAAAGATATGAGTTCCAAAGAAGGTGTTGATTTAGTGATTCGAGCTGTTAAATCAGCAATGAAAAGAGACATAGCGAGTGGTAACAGTTTTGATGTAGTTGTTATTGAAAAAGAGGGGTATCGCGAGTTAACGGATAAAGAGAAGAATGTAGCGACAGACTAGAATGTAATACTTCTGAGTAACAATGTTAAAGTTGACAAGGTATAGATATTGACATCACTTAATAACGAACTTTTTAGTCAAATTACAGAGACAGTATTAAAACAAGTACCGAAGGAAGCAGAGATTAGTAGAATCAAATTTGAAGGTCCAAGAGTAGCAATCTATACAATGAAACCTGAAGTACTTGTTGAGCAAAGTCAAGTAATCACACACATCGTGGGTTTGATAAAGAAAAGAATTGTTATACGTTCTGACCCATCAGTTCGAATATCAGAAAGTGAAACTGAGAAATATATTTTAGAAATGATTTCTAAAGATGCTGAAATAACAAAAATTTATTTTGATCCTGCTTTAGGTGAAGTAATAATAGAAGCTAAAAAACCCGGATTAGTCATCGGACAAGAAAATGCATTAGTAAATGAAATCATTAAAACCACGAAATGGAGACCAACAGTTT
Organism: Candidatus Bathyarchaeota archaeon; assembly: GCA_030671165.1. Lineage (GTDB taxonomy): Archaea > Thermoproteota > Bathyarchaeia > RBG-16-48-13 > JAUWWH01. The sequence goes on from DAOVAG010000044.1 coordinate 2,603, forward strand.
TAAGAAGCCCACCTATCCAGTCAAAGATAATCGCAAATATTCGTCACTATCTTCACTCTGAATATCAGGAAAGAGAAGGAATCCTTCGTAGAATAGGTGAAAGGATTTTTAGACCACAAATCCTAAAAACTGATAGCGTAAGACTCACTACATTAGGCGGATTTCAAGAAGTGGGAAGATCTGCCATGTTAATCCAGACAAAAGAGAGCAATATTCTCTTAGATTGTGGTATTAATCCAGGCTCCAATAAGTCCATTAATAGATATCCTGGTTTTAGTATTGAGAGTTTTGACCTAGAACTTCTTGATGCAGTGATCATCTCACATACGCATCTCGATCACTGTGGTTTTCTACCTTTTCTATATAAATATGGCTATGATGGACCCGTTTACTGTTCCGAACCAACAGCTAGTTTGATGACTCTTCTACAACTTGATTACCTCGATGTCACACGAAAAGAAGGGAGGAAATTACCGTTTACCCAAAAGGATGTTAGAGATGTCGTCCTTCATACAATTCCAATTGGTAAGGAGGTCGTTACAGATATTTCTCCAGATGCACGGTTAACTTTTCATAATGCTGGACATATTCTAGGTTCAGTAATAACACACTTGCATATTGGAGATGGCTTGCATAATGTAGTATACACTTCAGATTTTAAGTTTGGTCGTACAATGCTCCTTGAACCAGCTACGGCAACATTTCCAAGAGTAGAGACTCTTATTGTTGAAAGTACATATGGTTCGTCGAAAGATATAATGCCAGCAAGAGTGATGAGTGAAAGGAGACTTATCACAATAATTAATTCAACGATTGAAAATGGAGGAAAAATCCTCATCCCAGTACCAGCTGTTGGTAGAGCCCAAGAGATAATGTTGGTTTTAGATAACTATTTGAGACAAAATTCACTCAAAGAAGTACCAATATTCATTGAAGGAATGGTTAAAGAAGCTACAGCTATTCACACGACCTATCCTGAACACCTTGCCAAGAATATTAGAAATTTAATCTTTAATCAAGGTATAAACCCCTTCCAATCTGATCACTTCATACATATTAAAGATCACACAGCTCGACAAGAGGTTTTCCAAGGTGGACCTTGTATAATCTTAGCAACATCCGGAATGTTGGAAGGTGGACCAGCAATAGCATATTTCAAGGAAATGGCTTCTGACAAAAGAAACATGATTATCTTTGTAAGTTATCAAATAGAAGGAACACTCGGTAGACGATTACAGAAAGGTTCAGTCAACATTCGGTTAATAAACGACAAAGGTAAGGTCGAGATCGTTAAAAATCAATTAAGAGTTAATACTGTTGAAGGATTCTCAGGACATTCTGATAGAAACCAAATCATAGGATATGCAAGAAAGATCTACCCGAAACCTGAACGAATAATTGTCTGTCACGGTGAGAAATCTAAATGTATAGGTCTAGCAAAATCATTCCAAGAATATTTACGAATAAATGCTATTGCACCAAAAGTTTTAGAAACTATTAGATTAAAATAGTTTGTTAATATCATCAGCACGCAACTAGAGCGCTACATGTTTCCATTTGAAGTCTACTCTCATTTGAGCGGTATCGTAATGGTGAAGGTTGTGCCTTTTCCAACAGTGCTTTCCACGGAGATGGATCCATCGTGGGCTTCAACCATTCGTTTACAGATGGCAAGACCCAACCCCATTCCTTTAGCTTTAGTCGTAAAGAGAGGTGTCCATATTTTTTCTTTAATCTCATCGGGTATACCTTCTCCAGTATCGGTGAAAGTAAATTCTACTTTGTCTTTGAGTTCCTGACTTGTAATTGTGAGTTTTCCACCTTCAGGCATGGCATCTATGGCGTTAGTTATGATGTTGGTGAAGACCCTTTTCATCTTCTGTGTATCAATTGTAATCATCGGTTCAGGTTGAGTTCTATCTTTTACTTGAATTTTTTTGGAAATCTGAATTGAAGATAAAATCTCTCTCATGATTGATTGTGGGGTAGTTTCCGTCTTTTCTAAGTATATTTTTCTTGAGTAATCCAGTAGATCGTTTATAATTTTGTCGGAGTACGCTACATTTCTTTCAGCAAGTTCAAGCATCTTCATTAGGTTTTCGTCCATGTTTGGACCAAGCTTTGTCTTCAGGTAGTATACGGCGCCAGCTATTCCTGTCAACGGATTACGTAGGTCATGTCCTACCATGGCTGCTATTTCTCCCATTGCTGCCATCCGCTCTGCCTCCTTTAACTCTTTTGTCTTCTCCTCTACCAGTTCCTCTAAGTGGTCAGAGTACTCTTTGAGCTTCATCTGGCTCTCCTTAAGCACCTGTTCTGATTCTTTACGATCGGTGATGTCTCTTAAGACAGCTTGTATACCGGTAAGCTTGCCATTCTCTCGCATTATACTGACATGCGCTTCAGCCCATCGGGAGGTTCCATCCTTATGCGTATAAGAGAATTCAATAAACGGGACATCCTTTCCTCTCAATACATCTCTGAATAGTTTTAGGTATTTTGGTATGTCTCTTGCTCGTATTGTCCCTATCTTTGTGAAGTGTTTTTCAACGATTTCCTCATCAGAATAACCCGTCAGCTTCTCAAAAGCGCGGTTGACTGATGTTATCGTGCCCCATCTGTTTAAAGTTGTTATGCCATCAGGGGACAGTTCAAAAAGACGCCTATATCTCCCCTTAGATTCAATAATCGACAGTTATTCTCCCACCCCTACATACTATCCTATATGGTTATTCAGAATTTGTCTTCTTCAATACTTTTTTTCATGTATAAAAGAATGAGTTTCGTGATTTCTTTACTTAAGATATGTATCATACTCTTCCTAGATCACATCCACGTATTTTAGAGGACATAATAAATGGTATGTCGCTAGTTCTCATTTATGCAAAATAAATAAGATATCGATTATGAATGATAAATCTGAATTAGAACTCTATTCTTTCTTCCTTAAGAGATAAAAGAGAAAATGTAGAAATTTTAGAGATTATTGGTCTTGAAGGATTCACCACGATGCATCGTAAAAAAACTAAATTAATTTCCACCGCTTGTAGATAAACTGTTACTGTAGTATTACAGTCATATAGATTTAAATTCTAGATTATGCGTACCTATTAAACATTCAATATGCTAAAAATATAAGTAAGTGTGGGTGTCGAGGTTAAATCCCTATCTTTCGTTGATAAAATCCAGGGCTAATATGCTGGTTTATTATTCGTTATGTGTTGTACTTGCATTGGTCGCCTCGTCGAAGATTAATGGAAGCGACATGATCACTTTTGGAAGAGACCTCTTGCTTTCTCTCTTCTCTACTTGTGCAATTGTTCTCAGCGTCTATATCTATAATGACATCACTGACATAGAGATCGACAGGATCAACAAGTTAGATCGACCCTTAGTTAAAGGCGTTCTCTCAAGGAAGGAGGCAATTCGTTTTGTCACACTTCTCGGGATCTCTGGAATTGCAATCGCTTTCGTCATCGACTTGAGATTTTTTCTCTTTGCATTGGCATACTTTGTCCTGTTCTTTATGTATTCCTTTCCTCTGGTTCGTTTGAAGCGTCTGTTTCTCATCAATAAATTAACGGTAGCGACAGGTGTTGCACTGACTTACTTTATGGGTGGGACCGTTGCTGGGCCGATACCGATCCCTGTCTTTCTAATAGCAGCGTACGGGTTCGTGGGAGGTTTAAGTACGAGTATGTGGATCGATCTTCGTGATATGGAGGGAGATAAGATGGATGAAATTAAGAACCCTGCACTTGTCTGGAGTCCAATCGTTACGATTAGAATCGCAATGGTGTTAATCGGTTTGATGGGAATCACAATAATGACCATCTTCTTTCAGTTAGGGTTAAACATAGCCTTCATTA
>DAOVAG010000093.1 GCA_030671165.1 Candidatus Bathyarchaeota archaeon
CTTTATTAAAATGGTGATTGATAAAACTCAGTTAGCTCTCCCGTGGCTATATTTTTTAAGAATAAGTTAACACTCTGCTACTTTATGCTGAGTAAAGGATAATTGGTTCTATTATGTCATATACAAATTATTCTCGTAAAAAAGAACTAAAGCTTTATGATTAAAATTGGAAAATTGCATCACTCTATATGCGCTAACTTGCTTTTTATACATAACTTACTATTCTCTCAATTCAATAATTACTCACAAGTCTTAGGTTAAATATGTGAGATATTACAATTTTCTTTAAGAGAATTATAGATTAACAAAAGACTGAATGGGTTAGCTCATACCAATGGCTACATAGATTCTTGCTGCAACATTCTCTTATATGTGAAAAAATAAGTTTTCCATCGTTTCTCCAGGATTTTGGAGCATAATAATTATTCTATTGTTACTTACGAATGAAAAAATGTTTTTAAGTTTCTCACTCATAATCCGTAATTATTGATATGGCTCTCGAATGTTTGTATGTAACCTGCAAAAAATGTTGGATAAGGCATGTTGAAACGTAACCTGTACTTTATGTTATTCATAGTTATCGCACTATCTTTATCCTCAACAGTGAATGTAGTCGAATCATCCAAGGTTTCCATACAGGATGAAAATATTTCCGTAGCTATAGAGATAAACAATATAAATGTTATCGATGCTCAAGAAGATTCAAACGCACTCATAATCAATAGCAAAGAAGACGTCTATATATTTTTTGAATGGAACAACACATTTTCCTCAGATATTAAAATTTCTCGCTTCGAGATTGAGTTTACATATCTTGACTTCACAATCTTTTCATTACCCTATGAACTTAACATTGTAACCCAATCTCACACAACATCGAATTATACCATATTTCAGAACCTTGAACCCTATCTACAACAAGCTAATATTCAACTAATTGAAGGCGCCTACAGGATCATCTGCAAGGTATCGTATGAAATCTTGGAAGAAACTAGCTCAACACATGAATTGAGCGTTCCACTTTATATAAAAATAGGTGGTAACCTCCTCACTTCAGTTGTCGGTGTTGCAGCTACAGCAGGAACAGTTATAACCGGTTTAACTGTTTTAGGTGCAGTACGAGAAGTTTCCAATACAATAGAAATAGCAAAGATCATAAATACCGTAGTTAATCCACAAACCTTAGTTGATCTTGGCTCAATTCCAAAAGGTTTAGATTTCTTGAAACCTGGAGATACCCCTAAGGAAACAATAAAGAGGATGTATGAAACTGCTTCAAAACATTGGGGTGGAAAAAAGTGTCCACAGTGCAAAGCAAAATGGCCACGAAAAGCTATTGCTTGTGAAAAATGTGGAATAACATCAGAAGAAGCTAAGAAACTTTTCAGTGAGACAGTCGTTAAATTAACGGAAAAGGCTAAGACGCCTATATATAAGACTGTGGGCGGAGTTGGCGTAAAAGTTCTTGCACGGAGTTTAGGCGTCGATACTATGATGGTTAATGCAGTATTGAAGACCATGTTAGATTCAGGTTTGGCTAAAGCTCGTGTGTCACGTAGATTTATTATCAATAAGTTTATTGTTAATGGATCAAAAATTGTTGTCTCTGCCATTATCTTCTTACAAATTTCAGGACTAAAAGTCTTCGGAATCAACTACCTCATCTTAGCAATAGTATTAGGGGCAACGATAAGCTTCGTTGTGGGAAATCTTGTTAATAGAATGTTAAATATTAAGATTCCAAAAAAAACGAAAGTAACTTAACTACATCACGGTCTTCTGCGGTTATTCTATGTTAATTTATGATTGATAATTTGCTGAGTTGTAAGTTATTTGATAATAAAAATAATTCGTAGATCGATATTAGGAAATTAACAAATTTTGAGTAATTATCTTTCATTTTATACGAGTGATGAAAGGAATAAGGATAATTTCTCGATAGTATAATCCTGTTTTCTAAAGAAGAGACATCCCCCAGAATGTTGCTACTAAATTATATATTTGTAAATCCATGTTTCAGAGTTAATGTCTGAGATGAACGTAGACTTTACCACAGAAATCTTACACACCTTTTCTTGAATTCTATTTGGTCCTTTGAATATGTGGTAAATCAAGATGATGAAATCCTTGACAAACTCTAATATGATCTATTCCTTATTTTTATCTTGATATAAAATCGTTCAAGGATAGTAGTCACATTCCTTTGTTATATGTAATCTATTAATCGTTTTTGGAGACTTCCTTCTTTTAGTGCAAGAATGTATTCGATGACATCGTCTAATTCCTTAAAATGGAGATTTTTTAATTTATTGAAACCCCAACCTGAACACTTTATACTCGAAATGATAGAGGCTACGGTTACTGACTTGATCAAGTTTCCAGTCAGTTTGTATGCAGCCAGGAAAGCTCCACACCAAGTATCACCAGCTCCAGTAGTATCCACTACTCTTCCTATTGGGGAGGATAAAGCAGGAATCATCTGCATCCCATTTTTATTGCTTATTATAGCTCCGAGTTCGCCTAAGGTGACAACTAGATTTTTTGCTTTTAAGAGCCTTAGTGCTGTGGAGACAGAGCTTGTTTGAGTGAGAGCTTTGGCTTCGGAATCGTTTAGAATGAAGAAGTCGACTGTTAAAGCCAGTTTCTTTAACGCTTCTCGGCTCTTCTTCCCTTCCTGAATATAGCCCAACCAAGTGTTAATGGATATCATCGTATTTGGGGATGCTTTTTTAATTTTATCAATTATCTTGACTGCTGTCTTAACCCTCATAGGAGATATGTGAATCGCGACTTGGTCTCCAAGAAGGTTGAGAGGGATTACTTGAGAAGTTATCCTTGCTCCAGCTCCAAGGTCCACCTTCAAGTACTTGGCTTCCCAACGTTCATTATATTTGATATGAAAACTTGTAGAAGGCATATTGTAGATTTTCACGTGTTTGGAATTGAATAAGTTTAAAATATCAATAAACTTGTAGTCTCTTCCTATACGAGAGATCAAGTGTACATCAGGAAAGAGGGTTCTAGCTGCGATGGCAGCGTATAAGGCAGCTCCCCCAGGCTGAATCCGGACACCATTCGCGTTCACAATTCTATCAACCGAGATATTACCAACGAACAATAAAGAATCAGTCAAGAATAGCCACATCCCATAAACGTAATAATATGATTATCTATCGCCCATAAATAACATTTCACAGTCATTAACACTGAATTTTTCACATATCTAAATGGATACTTGAAACCAATAAAGAGTACACTAAGATAGTTAAGTAGAGAATGCTCAATTAGCGTCCACTTCCCTAAAGAAACATGAATGTGTCCCATAATCTATAGAAAAATCTCTTAGGAAATAGCTCAAAGAGATTGTATTCATATAAAATTAGATACATTTTTGTAGAGAAGATTAGTGTTTAAAAATGAGAACAAGATGAAAAAAGTCAATAATTTTCTACTTATAGCTATTATGCTCTTTCTCTTAAGCATAGGAGCATGGAGTTATTATATGCTTCGAATAAATCAAACAGGAGAGTATGAAAAACAAATTATGGAGATTCGTGGACTTTTCCGTAATCAAGCACAAAGTTGGATAAGGAAACACGAACCCCAAATCTACAACAATCCATACGATCTCGTGGCAATAGTTTCAAGTATTCTCAGCATCTTATCTTTCATAGGTTATGTTGATAATAATAATCTATAGAATCTTGCATTGTATTTCTTTAGTTATGATTAAAACAGGCAGATTATTTGATCTATATCCCTTTTAACCTGTTGATTTGTATCCGTAGATTTATCGGTTGGTGACTCTATTTCACTCAAATTGTTTAAACTTGATTTCCAAGATACATCAAGGATGTTTATCTGGAAAATCAGGAAATGGATACTGAGGTAAACTAAAAGCTATCTATGAAGAAGATCTCGACAGAAATTATTATTTTTTTTAAAACATTTTATGTTGAAACAATTTATATATTGCATATCTTAAATATGTCGATACAAGTTTAGAGGGACACTTTTTTTTTAAGAATCTTCCAAGAAAAAATTTGTTTTAATTAATACAAGTAAATGTATTACGTGTAATATCTGGGAGTATGTCTGTATCATGGAGAAAGAATGGCCATTTAATCCTCTCAGATCCCAAATAAGGGTAATACGTTTCCATCCACTATTCAATAAGACAATGATGTGCAGACTTTGTGAAAAACACCCATCTGTTATTACTTGTCCGAGAGAGGTCTTAAAGCAATCATATAAGATGGGTGTGATTCTAATTAATGAAAGCTTATGTAATGGATGTGCATGGTTTATCCCTGAATCTCCATACGACTCAATTACAATGAACCATAAGAAGAGAGTAGTTATGATTTGTAATCTCTGTAATAGTGAACCTAAATATCTAGATTTCTGTCCCGACGAAGCTCTTGAACTTGCTTCGGAGGATGAAGTAGTTCCATTGACGTCAGCTTTAATTAAATAACTTTCAGAAATTAAGAAAATGATCGAGTCAGTAAAGAGTGAGGAGTGGGAGAGTTTAATCAGAGAAGATGATAAGAAAATGAATCGGTTAGAGGAGAAGTTAGTGAAGCTTTCTGAAAAGGAATTAGA
>DAOVAG010000078.1 GCA_030671165.1 Candidatus Bathyarchaeota archaeon
ATGAACATCTTGATCAAAATTGAACCCTTTATCATTCGCAACCTTGTGAGAATCTAAATAATAAACCTTCTTAATTCCTGCCCAAGCAATTGCAGTTACACACATTGGACAGGGTTCACCAGAGCTTATGATAGAACAATCTTCAAAATTGAAACCGTTCTCACCAGCTTTTCTAATGACTTCTATCTCAGCATGAGCAGTAGGATCATTTTTAGCTATCACTTGATTAACAGCAATAACAGATCTTCCAGTTGTTTCTTCTAATATCTTCGCTGAGAAAGGATAACCTTTCTTATTTAGCTGAGCTAATTTCCTTAAATCTTCCATACTCTTTCAACACTCAACAGATAATTAGGAAACCATTATTGCTAAAAATGTTTTAGTAACTATTATTATCCTCAAAAACAAAAAAACTTTTAGAAAAAAATTGTTAATACTATGAAATTTAAATAATGAATATTTAACATTTTTAAACTAACTTTATTTAGATATTTAATATCATACATCATGTTTTGAACCAAAAATTGTATTAAGTATTACTTAACAAAAGAATTGGATTAATTAAGAACTATTGAGTATGACAATGGAGGAAAAGAGGAGGAAAGATAATGGTAACAATTCGTAAACAGATTCTTAAGTTACTGAATGATGGAAGCCCTTTAACACTCATGGAGATCGCTGACATGTTAGAAAAGAAACCTAAGACGGTATTTAAAGCACTGCGTAAATTATTCTCAAAAGGAACGATATTTTGTGATCCAAAAACTAAACGGTATCAACTCGTCAAAGGGAAGGAAGAATAAGAAAAGTATCATCAACTGGTGTCAGAATCGGATCCAAATCTTTTCGAAATTTTTTCTTTTCATTTAACCTATTGAAATATATGTAATTCAGTTTGAAATGATTTCCCTGTATCACCTCAGATTTACATGTATCATTTAGTTTTTTACTGGAGACAGAACCAGCTTACCGATGCATAATGATAAGGAATTGTTAAGAACCAATAATGGTTCGATTAATTGACATCAATATATAATTAAATGGTATGCTTGAAGGTTTGAACCCAGTGATATTAAGGATAAGATTCAAATAAAATAGGGGTTGATTGAGCGTCTTTTGATCGGTTATCTCATTTTGATTTTCGTTTCACTGCAGTTCTAACTGCTTCTGCTACGTCTTCAGCGGTTAGATGATATGCTTTCTCCAAGATTTCCCATCCACCAAGCTTATCCATTGTTGATTGACTGTAGAGATCTCTAACGCCAACCATCTCCACAGGAACAGGGCAATGTTTAGCCAATACTCTAGTCACAGCTTCACCTACACCAGTCATGATAGTGTGATCTTCTGCAGTCACAATTGTTCCGGTCTCCTCTGCGGCTTTAATGATAATCTTCTCATCGAGAGGCTTGATAGTGTTCATGTTGATGACGCGAACGTCTATTCCTTCTTTAGCCAAAATATCAGAGGCTTCTAAACTTCTCCAAAGCATTAATCCATAGGATATTATTGAAGCATCATCACCTTCTCTGACTGTGACAGCTTTCCCTAATTGATATGGATAATTTTTTTCAAAAAGGTTGACAGTTGGTACTCCTATGATCCTTAAATAGACTGAACCATGGTATTTCAGGCTAGCAGTTAACGCTTTTTCAAGTTCAACATCATCTGCTGGTGCTAGGATGAGCATTTGTGGAATACTCCTCATAAAACCAATATCGTTGATATCGTGATGAGAAGCTCCACCTCCAGCCCAAGCGCGAGCGTATCCAAGAAGTTTTACATTGTGATTGTCTATACCAATGCTTTGAAAGATCTGGTTGTAGGCTCTTCCATATAGCCAACCCATACTCATAATTACTGGAATATATCCTTCATTAGCCCAACCACTTGCAACAGTGATAACATTAGATTCAGCTATTCCTAAATTTATCACTCTGTTTAAGGGGATACCTTCAGTTGTATAGGGGAGTTCACCGGGGAAGTCAGCACCGATAAAGCATATTCTATCATCTTTTTTTGCCATTTTAGTTAGTGTATCAAGAATGATTTGTCTGATGTAGTATCTGGGGGGTCCCGTGAAACCTTTTCTCTTTAAGAAGTCGGTAACGCTTTCTCTCCAAGCATTCTTTATCACATATTTAATCATTTTTTTCAACCTCCTCATGGCACATATATCGTCTTGAGTAATTTCTCGTAATCAGTTTCTGTTACAGAGATCATATGAGCGTGTGATGCCTCATATTGGGGTATTCCCTTACCCTTAACGGTACGAGCGATTATACACTTCGGCATTCCATCAACGTTATCAGCCATTTTAAGTGCGTCAATTATCTGTCTTAAATTGTGTCCATCAACCTCCACTGTCCACCAACCAAAAGCGCGCCATTTCTCTGCAAGTGGATGTAAATCGACACCCTTAACAATGCTACTGGCAGAAGCGAATTGGTTATAATCTATAATATTAATTAAATTGCTAACTTTGAAGTGTCCAGCGGCCATTGCTGCTTCCCACACACTACCTTCATGACATTCACCATCTCCACATATACAATAAACTCGATATTTAGGACGAGCTTGTTGTCTCAAAGGATCAAAAGGTGATTTGGGTCGTGCAGCTAACGCAACACCTAGAGAGAAGGATAAGCCTTGCCCAAGAGAACCTCCAGAATATTCTAGTCCTGGAGTCGACCACTTATCTGCATGTCCTTGAAGCATAGATCCAAAATGTTTGTATGTCGGTAAAAGATCTGGAGAGATAAAGCCCTTTCGTGCTAAACATGAATAGATTGTTTCACAAGCATGTGCCTTACTCAGAACTATTCGGTCTCTTTCTTCCCAATAAGGATCATTAGCATTCAATTTTGCATGATGAAAATAGAGTGCTACACATAACTCTACGATTGATAATGATGGGCCAGAGTGACCTCCACCTGCTCCCAATAATTGAACCATGATATCTTTCCGTGTCTGAAGAGCTTTTGCTTCTAAATCTTTAATAATTTTATCAGAAACCAAACCTGATTAGAACTCCTTACTTATTATTTACAAGTTTGTAATTTACTTTAATTCAATATAAAAGATTTCGTATCACATTTTACCCCACAAAGAACTGAGCTACCTGAAGTTTATTAAAGACTTTTTCAATATTAGTTAATAATTTGATTTTTCTGAAACGGGAAGTATAATGAGATTTTTGATTGTCCAAATACTATTAATGTTATAACTCCACAATTTCTTATAACATAATTTCTATTATTACTATTATTGTAACTCCAGAAAGAAGGGGGAAGATGTTTGATTGAAAATTTGAAGATGAAGAATTTTAGAAGCCATGAAGACTCCAATATTGATTTTACACCTGGTTTAAACATTTTCCTCGGCGAAGTAGGCGCTGGAAAAACGAGCATTCTTGAAGCTATATCCTTTACTCTTTTTGGAAGGTATGCAGGAAATATCAATCAAAATGGTTTAATTCGTCGAGGAGCAGAAAAAGCTGAAATTTCTGTAATCTTCTCCACCAACACAGGAAGATACAAAATTGAGAGAATGATTTCCGAAAAGAAGACTCAGAAACCGAAAATGAGTATTTATGATGGGAAAGATTGGAGACTAGCGGTGGAAGGTGCAAAAGCAGTTTCTAAGTCTGTTGAAGACTTTTTAAATGTTGACACCTCAACCTTCCTAGCTGCAATTTATGCTTCCCAGAGTGAGATCAAGGAGATGCTTGAGACTCAACCTGGGAAGAGAAGAGAGCGTTTAGATAAGCTTCTTGGTATTGACATGTATGAGAAGATATGGAAAACGCTTGGTGAAGCAGAGCATATAGTTCTAAAAGAATTGACGGATGCTCAAGATAAAGCAAGTGGAGTGAACGTTTACGAGAAACAATTGAAAGACATTCGATTCAGACTAAATAGTGGAAAAAAGAAACTGAGTAATCTGAGAAATTCCTTTGTAGATATTGATAGAAAAATCAAACCAACAACAGAGCAACTTACACATCTTAACCGCCTTAAACAGGAATTAACTAAAGTTAACACCCAGATCGAAGGAAAAAATGATGAGATAGAAAAATCAAGAAACACAATAATGCTTTTGAGGACTAAGCTGAAGAAGGCGGAGAAAGCATCAGCTATCTTTGAGCGAAACAAGAAGTTCATAGATCTTGAGAATACACTTCGAGAGGAGCAGAAGCGAATAGAAATCGCCCTCCAAAACAGAATAAATATAGTGAACCTTCTCCAGAGAGACAAAAGAGATCTCCAACAGGAAAATGACAGTCAAAACAAACTACATACACTATTGAAAGGACTCAATAGTCTAGAAAAAGAACTTAAAATCCTTGAAATGGAAAAAAAACCGTTACCTACACTTATAGATGAACAGTCTGAGCTTCAAGGTGGACTTGATGCTTTAAACGTACAATTGATCAAGGCTTCAAACGAGATTGAAAATCAGAAACAGAAAGTGAATAGAGTTTTGGAACTTGGGGAGTGCCCCACATGTCTCCAGATTGTGCAGGAGGAACATAAAGAAAGAATCAGAGTAGAGACCTATGAAGTTATCAATAAGTTTGAAGGTGAATACACATCTTTAAATTCGTCAAAAGAAAGAGCTTTTCAGCGACTTGAAGAATTGAAACATAAAATAGAAAGAGCTGAAGCGGCTGATCGAAAATATTTTGAGAGAAGAATTCAAATAAAAATGCTTGAAAGCCGCCCAGAAGAACTCAAATATGTTGAAGATAGAATTGAGCACATTAAGACTCGTATCACCGAGAATCAAAACAAAATGAGTGAAATAAAAGAGACTTCTCAAACCTTAAAAAATATTAATTCAAAACTTGAAACGGTTATTCAGAAATCTAATCTTGCTCGAGAGGCTGAATTACAGTCTGCTGCAAAGGCAGAATTTGAAGGGATATTACGAGAGGAAGAGAACAAGAGAAAAGAGCTGAATACACAATTAGTAACATATCGAAAACTGGAGATGAAACTGAGAGAGAGATATCGTGTGGATGAACATGTAACAATTGAGGAGAATTTAAGA
>DAOVAG010000190.1 GCA_030671165.1 Candidatus Bathyarchaeota archaeon
GTTACTGAAGCTGGTGCTAGAGCTGTATCTTCCCATACAGGTACGATGGCGGGGAGTGATTTAGCGTTTAAAATTGCTTTCAAAAAGGCCGGTATTATTCGGGTTGAAACAGCTGAGGAACTCTTTGAGTTAGTTGAGATCTTTTCGACACAACCAATTCCTGAAGGATCAAATGTTGCAATAATTACAAATGCAGGAGGTCCAGGAATCTTAGCTACGGACTCTTGTGAGAAATATGGCGTCAAAATGGCACCAATATCTTCAAACATAGTCAAACAATTAAGAGAAAAACTGCCGCCAGCATCGGGGTTCTTCAATCCAATAGATGTTTTGGGAGATGCATCAGCGGAAATATACAAATTCGCTGTTGAAACCGTTCTCAAATGCGAAGATGTAAACAGTGGCTTATTAATTCTCGCTCCCCAAGCCATGACTAAGCCATTATTGATAGCGAAAGCTATAGTAGATTCAAAACATGTCTTCAAAGATAAACCCGTTATAACATCATTTATGGGTGGAAGAACTATCACTAAAGGTATTGAGGAGATTGAGAAAGCAGGAATACCTAATTTCTCATTTCCAGAGAGAGCTATCCGTGCTCTCTCAATTCTAGTTAAGTATGGCGACTACTTGAAGAGTTCTCAGATTGAAACCATCCCTAGATTTCGAGTAAATAAGAAAAAAGTATCTTCAGTGTTTAAACGTGTAAGAGAAGATAAAAGGGTTACTTTAACCTGGACGGAAGCAACTGAAGTCGTAAGTGCTTATGGAATTCCAGCGACCATTCCGCAATTAGCAAATACAGCTGATGGGGCTATTCAAAGTGCAAATAGAATCGGTTATCCTGTTGTCTTGAAGATTGAATCACCCCACATTCTCCATAAAACAGATATTGGTGGAGTGAGACTTAACGTAAATACTGCTGAAGATGTTAGAAGAATTTTTTTCGAATTAGTCGGAAGAGCCCACATATACTATCCAAAGGCTACAATCTTAGGGATCAACGTTTCAAAAATGGTTCCCTTGGGTCGAGAATTGATCATTGGAATGACTCGTGATATAACATTTGGTCCGCTCATCATGTTTGGTTTGGGGGGGATTTATGTCAACTTCTTAAAAGATGTTACCTTCGGATTGGCACCTTTAAGCGAGAGAGAGGTTGTTGAGATGATTGAGCAGACGAAGGCGTATACGTTGCTTAGAGGGATTAGAGGAGAGGCGAGGTCAGACATAGATTCCATCATTGATGTGATGCTAAGGTTTTCCCAATTAGTGACAGATTTTAATGAAATAAATGAAATAGATATAAATCCTCTTTCAGTCTATGAAGAAGATAAGGGATGTCTGTGTTTAGATGTGAAGATTACAATTAGTACAAAGTAGATGATGAAAAATGATTAAAAAACCAAGTCTATATGTTTGTTCAACCACTAGTTTCTGTGGAAAAAGCACAGTATGTCTAGGTCTTGCGTTGAATTTTGAGCAAAAAGGGTACAAAGTGGGATATTTTAAGCCAATTGGTTGGGAAATGAGTAGAGGCATAAATGGAGAAAAAATAGATGAAGATGCACAACTCCTAGCTAAAGTTCTCAATGTAGATCTACCAATTGATTTAATTTCTCCAGTGATACTAAGCGAAAGATTTCTTGAAGAAAGTTCAAAGATTGACCCAGAAGAGTATATGATGACGGTTCTTCAAGCGTACGAGAAAGCATCCAAAGATGTGGACTTAATGATCATCGAAGGCCCACAGGCTATTGGCGTTGGAACATCAATCGGCTTGGACGCTATAACACTTGTAAAAAAGTTTGAAGCTCAAGTCTTAAAAATTGCAAGTATTGAAAATGATACAACAATAGATCGCATAATATGGAACAATAAAACTCATGATATTATAAACAAGCAATGTTTAGGCATAATATTGAATTTGATACCAAAGACAGATATAGAGAGAATAAAAGGTTTTGCAATTCCAACTCTTCAAAGAAATAATATTAATGTACTTGGCCTAATACCGGAAAACATTGAAATGAAAGCTCCGACTGTGAGAGAAGTCTGTGAAAGAACCAATGCAACAATTCTCACACGAAAAGATAAATTAGATAGTTTAATTGAAGACTTCCTCGTAGGGGCTATGACTCCCGAAAGCGCATTAACATATTTTAGAAGATCTTTGAGAAAAGCGGTCATTACGGGTGGCGACAGAACAGACATACAATTAGCTGCCCTTCAGACAGACACCACTGTTTTAATTCTAACAGGAAATATTTACCCGGACATAAGAGTAATTGCGAGAGCAGAAAAGGTAGAAGTACCCATTCTCCTCGTACCCTATGACACCTATACAACAGTTAGAAACATAGAATTTCTAACAGGAAGAATTAGACCTAATGATAATAAGAAAATTGAGTTAGCTAAGAAACTCGTGAACATTCATGTTGAATGGGAGAAGATTCTAGAACATATGATGGCTAAGAACATCTAGAAAAACGTGAATAATCAAACTTACAGGTTTCTAATCTCTGTTGATCTGTCAATCATAGTGTTTTTTCGTCATCTTAATTGAAAGTCTTGTATTTATTCAAGTCATAGATGATTATTGTGGATAAAATAATTAATCAAAGTTTATACATTTATTAATTGTATGATGGAATAAAAGAGAGATGTACCTTTGAGTAACTCGATTAAAACGAGTAGGATTATTATTGATGAGCAACTTACGAAACAATATGAAATTAGGGAAAACTTCATAGATTGACTAATAGCCAGCATTGAAAATTAAAATTATGACTAACCTTACATTTAACATTCTTTTTTAAACTAACTCTTCTTTCAGCGTCTATAG
>DAOVAG010000192.1 GCA_030671165.1 Candidatus Bathyarchaeota archaeon
TTGCATTTCTCCTCTTATGAGAACTCCTTCTTAAATTATAGTGATGTTACATCTTCTGTGAGCGATCCAGAGGTATTATCCACACGGTTCATAAGGTCCATAGGCGCTCCGCCTCAGAGCATCGAATACTTACTTTTCCGAAGTGAAGTTAACAATACTGACAACGTCGTTAGTGTCAATTACACTTTTGCATTATCCCACGACTTTATAGTGGAAGATGACACCACACTTGTTATATACTTACACACGAATACTAACGAAACCACGTTATCTCTTATCGGAGAAGATTCTCAAGGTAACGAAATAGAGTTCATGTTTGATTTGAGTGAAGCTTACAATCAATACCTTCTATACATTGAACCATTATCAGATATAATAAATGTAATAAAAAAAGTAAATGTAAACAACATATGTCAACCAAGGGGTTACTTCAAAGTAGAAAATGTTTTCAGAATACTGAACTTATTCGATTCTAAACCCTCAATAGATACTGTCAATTTGAAAAAGGGTCAATGGTGGGTGAGAATCAATGATGTAGAATTCCCCCATCGATTTCATTGGGAACCATTGAAAGCTTTGAACGTGACCTCAGATATCAGATTAACCGTCTTTCCTGAATCCAGCCAAACATTAAACACGTTGAATTATTCATGGGCAATCCCCGATCTGGGAGTTGTTACCACAATTCGCACTTTATTAATATTTACATTTAGTAGTTCAATTGAAGCCCCAATCACCAAAGCGGAGATCATCTTAGAAGAACCCGGTGGTATGACGGTAATGGATGTAACTCAAAACATAATTGACGCTTTATTAGATGGTTCACCGAATACCAGATTGGAAGTACCTATTCCTAATTATACGGGGAACTGTCAAGTCGTAGTAAGTTATCTTTATTGGTCAACTCTTTGGAGTAGTATCTTTTTGGTCTCATTGTCTCTGATTATTATCGCTTCAATAGGGTTTTTAATCGCTCGAAGAAAAGGGTTGGTTTAAAATTTTTAAATCTGTCCATGATAAGGATGAATACGAAGATCCATATTATGAAAATGACATCTCCCATATGTTGATGTATAAAAACTGCAACTTGAACGTCAAAAAGTGCACCCATTGAAAATATTAGTGTTAAACGAATAATATTCATAAATATAGTTCCCATAATCCCTAAAATACCCCAAATTAATCTCCTCTTGTTTCTTGGTTCAATGAATATTATCAGATTAAGAAAGATTATTGTATATCCCATTATTCCCTCCCAACCAATACAGGGCAGATCGACAAAATAGAGTGTATTTCCACAAAAGAGTGAATAAGGAAATCTTCCAATGTTGACCACCGTTTCAATATTTAAAAAATTCAAGATTGACCCAACAAGCTGAGTTTCAAGTCTTCCAAATTCAAGAATAAATTGATAAACAGGATAAAAGAAAGAAAAAAGTGAAAATTCACTTGCTCGCATAATCACGTCTGCATTGAAAGTATAAAAAATTGGAATTATATAGATTGGGAAAAAAGATATTAAACCCTTTTTTTTAAAGAATAAACTTGCGGTAACTAGAAGGATAAACGATAATACCGTATAAAATATGATGTGAAATGATATTTCAGTGAACCGAAGCATTGAACCACTTGAATATATAGTACTTGAAAAAATAAGCATCATGATGACATCCACTGCTCGAAAAAAAACAAACATACATAACATAGCCGTGAGTATTACAGCTGCAAGTTCAATCACACCGTAGTATTTATTATTCTTAATTTCAACATCTTTCATCCTTATGATAAACAGAACTATTATCATGAACCCTATCGGTAAGAACTCGTAAATAACAGAATTAATGAACGGTTTATTATTTAATGTATGAACTAGCGGAACATAAATGTCAGAAAGGATTAGTACAAAGATGATTGATAATGTAGAAACGATGGAAATAGATGTTAGAATGAACATTCTCTTAGTATCAAGTTTCATCAGAAATTTTGTTACATTCATGATAAAACACTACATATTCTACATTACTAATGTGTTACATATCTGTCAAACATTTTCGTACTTTTTCTAACAACCTAATAGACTCAACAGCAACTTCAAGATATTTTTGATTTTTCTTCCTCAAGCCTTCATTATCAGCTAAGATTAAAGAGATAATCTCATTAAAGAATGTGTACTGGTTTATTATGCGATGTCTGTAAATAAAATATTTTAATCCTCTCTTAAAATACGCCAAAGTAACCCTGAAAGAACTGTCAATCCAATCTCTAATACTATAAAAACCTGCGGTAGTCATTGGCATCATAGGCATAGGTCCATATTCTTTTGATATTTTCTTATCATTGAATATGTTTGAATCAGCAAAAAGATTAACAAATTCATAAGCCTTTGTACCATAAGCTCTAATTGTAGGTTGATCCTCGACAGGTGGCAATAATATATTACATACCGCATTATCTCGTTTCAGATTTATCACAATGCTACCCATAGGCTGCTCCTTCGTGGGATAATGACCGAATGCAATAGTACTATTTTCACTTCCAAATAAGAAGGTTGCAATGTAAGCTGGGTGTATACCTAGCTCAAATAATACTCCCCCCGTGTCTGGATTTGCGGTCCAATGATCCTTTTTATACATGGTTATTGGATATGTAATATTTAGAAGCTGTAATTCTCCAAGATTTCCTTCTCCAATTCTTGTATTTAACCCTTGTATAGCCTTGCTATAGAGGTGATTCTGGCTGACTCCAAGTACCAAATTTTTGCGTTCTGAAAGCTTTACAACACGATTCGCTTCATCGCTATTTGAGGCTAGAGGTTTCTCTGTGATA
>DAOVAG010000022.1 GCA_030671165.1 Candidatus Bathyarchaeota archaeon
AATAGTTCTTAAGACTTGATATCCATTGGACTATTAGGATCCAATGTTCAATTTATTTTATCAATTTTTTTTTGAGGAATGTGGGAGAGAATCAAGATTAGCGTAGTGATAAGGGAAATAATTGAGTTTGACGAACTCAGGTTTCCTTGAAATAAAAAAATTTTGAATCTAAAATCTAAAAGAGATTACCATTGATACATTAAAGCTTATAGAATGTAACGTTTACCGGTTACCACTCTTGACTCTGGTCACTTACTATTCATTCTTTAGGTCTGACCCCTCAGACTCTTGTGAATATTTATTCATCAGGTCAATTTAATTCTTAAAGCTAATTCAGTAGTGAAGCACTGATCTTTAGTGGTTTTAATCGAATATTAAGCGACTATTATTGTATTTATCTTTGAGTTGTTCTGGTAGTGTTGAAGTTTACTCAGATAAGTTATATGATATATGATGCTGGTTTTTCTATTGTATTTTTTTTGTAAAGTTAAATATTTTTTTCAAGATTGAACAACTACACATAATTCTTCACCATTTAAGAGCGTGTTAAAGCCCGAATCTATGTCCTCTAAGGGGACCTTAGCTGTTATTAGAGGCATGACGTTGATTTTACCAATTTTCATGAGATCGATTGCTATTCGCAACTCGTCTTTAGGATGCCCATAGGGATAATATGTTTGGCTACCGATCAGTTCCATACTTTTTGCGATTATGGCATTATTATCGAAGAGATCGTAGACCCAAGGTTTTTCAAAGAGAGAGACGATGATGCCTCTCATATGTTGACCGTAGGGAGTCCAGTACTTCCCTGCCATATCTATTAACTGTTTTATTGTTGCATCCCTCCCAGCGCACTCAAAGATGACATTCGGTGTTAAACCACCCATTAATTCTTCAACTCTTTTAACAGGGTTAACTTCTCTTGGGTTGATGACTTCGTCTGCAAACATCCCAGCTAGGTTAATCCTCTTCTCAGAAACCTCAGTGACATAAACCGTTCCACCTGAAGCTTTAGCACATTGCATGATTAAATGGCCAATGGGACCAGCACCCAATACTACAGCAAAATCTCCTAGACGGATTCCAGATCTACGTACGGCAGCTACCGCGACACCGAGGGGTTCAATAAAAGATCCTGCTTCATATGATAATTCATTGGGAAGGTGGTAGATTCTTTTCATAGAACAGTACTCTGCGAAACCTGATCCACTCACTCCTGCTACTCGATCGCCGATTTTCCATCGAGTCACATCTGCACCCAATTCAACGATTTCTCCAGCAATCTGGTGTCCTCCACCTCGACTGTTTATAGCTCCGTAGAAGCTGCTCATCGGGAAATTCTCTGGAACACGTTTCATGATTTCATCCTCGCCATACCGGTATGAATGGAGATCGGTTCCGCATATCGAGCAGGCATGGACTTTAACGAGGACGTAATCTGGTTCAGGTCTAGGTTTGGGAACGTCTTGTATTTGAATCTTCATTTTTTCTAGTAAGAACGCTTTTTTCATTTTCTGTTCATATCCATAAGAGGTGTTACAGTTACATATATCTCACATATCTGAAAAATTTATTGTCTTCATCAATCTTTGTTTATAATAAAAAAAAAGTAACACGGGAGAATTAGGTAATATTATGTTTATGTGAATTCTATCGGTGCAATGTGTAACTTGTAATGATTCTTTAGTCTGACTACTCGTGTATTCCTGATGCCTCCTACGTGTTCAGTTATGTTGCTGATATGTAAATGAGTATGTTTCATCATGTCTAGTCTCATCACTGAATTCAGAGTCATATGTGTTCTGAGAGATCTTGTCACGTATAAGTAGTCGATTTTTTTCTCGATTTTTAGGTAACTTTAGGTCTTGTATGATACAATCCAATGAACGCTTCGCCACAGAACCCTAAGATAAGATCTATTTCGATTAAGCACAGATATTAGTGATATAGGATCGTTGTCTGCTGAATGTTCTAAAATATTGTTATTTTTTTTCTTGGTTTATTTTTTTCCATTTGCGTATGATTTTACAAAATGGTTTATCTCTTTATTAGAGAGACGCTATGTAAAACGAGAGTGATGAGAACTTGAGTATAATTAATTTAATTACTTGAGCTGATCTTTTAATAACAGGATTGATGATAGATGGGGACGAAAAAATTTACTATTCTTCACTCCAATGACATGCATGGAGATTTCTTGGCAGAAGTGCAGGGGAAAGGAGGAAAATTGATCGGTGGATTAGCACTCTTATCGGGATACATTAACAAGGTCAGGCAAGAAGAAGAAAACGTGTTATATGTGATCTCGGGAGATATAGTACAGGGTTCCCTGATTGATGCGGAATATAAGGGTATCTCCACTATGGAGATCATGAATTATTTAGCTCCAGATGTGGTCTCGCTTGGTAACCATGAATTTGATTATGGGTTACCCCATCTCCTCTTTTTGGAGAAGATGGCAAACTTTCCCATCGTGAATGCGAATTTGTACATTAGAAAATACAATAAGCGGTTGATGCAACCCTACATCATCTTGAATCAGGCAGGGTTTGACATTCTCTTCACTGGTATTCTCACTGAGAAAGTGATGGATTCGCTTAAACAAGATTCACTTATTAGTAGTTTTGTCACATTGCAGGAAGCCAGTCTCGAGGTGGGCAAAATTACGAATGTTTATAAGAATGATGACATCGATCTCACTATCTTACTTACCCACATCGGATTCGAATCCGATATCGAGTTAGCAAAAATGTTACGCCCTGAATGGGGAATTGACATTATCATAGGAGGTCACTCCCACACTATCCTTGACAAACCACGTGTTGTAAATAATGTTTTAATCGTCCAGGCTGGAGTGGGCTCGGATCAGATTGGACGGTTTGACATCGTGGTAGATGACGACACAAACTCCATCGTTGAGTATAAGTGGCAGTTGATCCCAATCGATGAAGATTTGGCGGAACCTGATCAGATGCTACAAGACTACATTGTTAAGTTTCAATCTGAAATTGACCGAAAATATAATACTGTGATCTGTAAATTAGCCATCAAGCTGACTCATCCTCAACGTGAACAGGAAACCTCCTTGGGGAATCTCGTTGCCGACGCTTTTGGTGAGGTGGCTGCATGTGATGTTGTTTTGGTTGGAAGTGGTTCCATCCGTAGAAATGAATTAGGCCCCTTAGTCACACTCAAAGACCTACGTAGTTGTTTCCCCTATGATGATACACTCACACGCTACACCATCACTGGAGCGCAACTCAAAAAAGTCTTCTCATACATTATGCGTCCAGAAAATCGAAATTCTGAGGGTGAATGTTACCAAGTCAACACCAATGTGAAAGCTGTCTACAGAGATGTTACGCGCAAACTTGTTTCACTTCAAATCTCTTGCAAGAAAGTGAGAAATGACCGGATGTACACCATTTGCTTCCAAGGGTATCACTTCAACAATGCACCAGCTAATCTCAATCTTACTCAGGAGGAACTCTTGCAGGCAGGAAATTCAAAAGTCATTACTACTTCCGCTAAAGAAGTCCTCGAAGAATATCTCCGGAACCACCAAAACATCAAACGGAAAATTGAAGGACGACTAACCTACTATACAACATCTGATGCTTAACGTTTAAGAGAAACATAAAAGTGAGTTAAAATTTCTGAAAGGAGACACGAACTTAGTGAAAACGTTGAATAGAGGGACTTCTAGATTTATTAGAAACCACTTCACATCCAGAGCGGTTCACAAAGGTATAGTGTACATTCTATTATTACCGAACGAAGCAAACATTTTACCATTTAAAGTCATCACGGAATCTGGACACTCTTTTTTCCAAAATTATTATTCTTGAAGCTGCAATAATTCTACCCTATTATACATCCACCGAGATTTATCTGTATGAGTCTAGCGCTTTAAATAAGATCTTTATTTCAAAAGGTTATGGAGCCGATGGAGACATTTAATCCTTTAGACTAATGGAACCTTAAGGAATCTACATGATCAACGCGCGTTATGCTTATTACTTTTAGAGGGTGACGAGTGCAAGTTTTAATCCTTTTACTCCTCGCTTCGTCTTCAGCTCTTGGGTGAGGTCTTTGACATCAGAAGCTTTCCCTTTAATTGCTATGATCTCCAGGCAGTGTTTATTATCTAGGTGAACATGCATGGAGGAACGGATGATCGCTTCAAACTGGTGTTGTGCATCTGTTAATTCTTCTTCTAGACCTTTAACTTCATGATCGTAAACCATGGCAATGGCTCCGATTCCTTTTCCTTGTTTCTCACATACCCATTTAGCCTCGGTTACGAAGTTTTGCATCGTATCTTGTATGGCTTTTGATCGGTTAGTGTACCCTAAACGTTTAATGTGATCGTCAAAGCTTTCGAGCAAGTCTGATGGTACGGAAATGCTTATTCTGGATACCTGTTTTTTTGACAAGTCTGACTCCTACATTTGAATTATTATTACCAAATTATAAAACTTTAATTATAAACGTAATACGTTTATTTTAAAAAGTATTACTTTTTATAGAGAGAAGAGAAGCATGGTCTACTTCACAAGCCGTGACGTCGTCGCAATCTCTATGTGTGCCGCTCTGTGGGGAGTGCTCAATCCAATTATCTCACCTGTCTTCTGGACGGTAACCCATCTCCCATTTGCATGCGATCTAATCGGTTTCACCTTCCTTATCATAGCGGTATGGTGGACTAGAAAACTTGGAGCCGCCACAGCTGTGGGTCTCATATCAACAATAATCAACTTCATCATCCGTCCCACTGCCACACAATTCGTAGCCTTCCTAGCTGCTAGCATCCTCTTTGATTTAACAACGAGAATCGTAGGGTACAAGACTTGTTTTGGTAATCTAAAAGTGAGTGCAGCAAGTTTAATCGCTCTCTCTGTGCTATCAGGTGCTTTTGCAGGTTCTATTATTGGTCCTTTTTTCCTAGCTCCTGGAATAATAAGTCAGGTGTACGGGACTGTCATCATTTTCATTAGCCTCCACGCCACTGGAGGATTGCTCGGTGGTACCCTAGGGTTCATTCTGATTAAGGCAATCGAATCACGCGGAGTGTTCGGAAGGCAGATTCAGAAATAAGAATAGATGCGTAAAAGCATGATTAAGTGATCTATATGAAAGAATCTTTTAATGTTTTATCGTAATTCAGAGAAGAGAGATCAAGTTTTACTCATTTCGTAGACTTTAGCACGCCACTTTTGTCTCCAGCTTTTCCAACCTGTCTTTACGATTCTTTCTCTATTTTTAGGATCTTTCGCGACCCATTCGAGAAAAGTCCAGAAACTTCTCTTATTCCCCTGTATTTCTGTTGAAATACCGATTTCTTTACACCATTTGATGTAGCTTTCCTCAACCAATTCTTGGAGTTCACCGGTAATCTCCACCTCTTCTACATGAAAGCCGAGGTCTCGCAGGTATCTACGTACACTAGAGAGTACGTATCCAGAGCAGACTTTGAAACGAACTGGCTTATTATCCACCATTACGTCAATGATCTCTTGAACGATCTGGATAGCGTCATCTAAATATTTCTTGTTTTTAAAGTGGGGTGGTTGGAAGGAAGATACCGATATTCTCCGTTCCATATATTTGTGATCTGGAAGGATAAGAGCGCCAATCACCACACCTAAGATGAGGTCTCCCCATCCCGAATCATCTATTAAAATTTCCCTCTGCCATAGAAAGGGTTCTAACCCCATAGTCAACACCAATCTAATGAAAAGCATAAAAGCCTTTTTTTTAGTTAATCTTTAATGAGCGAAGTATATATTAATCATTTAACAAGTTTATTCCAATCGATGAGTTATGCCTGAATTTGGTAGTCCCCTTTCAGGTTTGGCGAGAGACCGTAAACTATCAGATGCTGAACTGATTCGTAGTATAGGATTCGTGATTGCAGCAGAATATGAAGCTGTACAAATGTATATGTAACTTGCTGAATCCATAGACGACGAACTCGCTATAAGGGTTTTGAAGGACATAGTATATGCGGAGCGGGTTCACGCAGGAGAATTCTTAAGACTACTACACCATCTTGCACCTGATGAACATAAATTTTACGAAGAAGGATATGAAGAAGTCGAAGAGGAAATTGAGAAACTAGATAAGTAAAAACAATTTTCATTTTTTTTCTTTTATCTTACATTATTGATAGGAAGAGAATGCACAAAAAAATTACATTTCCTTATACGCTCTCCTCCAACGCCAGCAGTACCCCCCCACTACAGTACATGGCGCTATAAATACCTCCGCACTCAACATCCCTTTCAATGAGATGAGTCTTTATGGAGGGTGCTCACAAGGAAACAGGTTAATGGTTCGTATTTCTTGATGTGTATCATTTGAGGCTTAATCCATTACAATAGGGAAGTGTTAGAAAATGGCTGAATCAGTAATCGATTTAAACCTAGACAGAATAAAAGGGGTAGGGCCAAAAACGAAGGAAAAACTAATAGATAATGGGATAACCTCGGTTCTGGATCTAGCAGTTACACTGCCCAAAGAGCTTGAGGAGATACTTGGAGGAAAGGAGGAAAACGTCAACTTATTCATAGTTTCCGCCAGAAGACTTCTTGAAGAAAATGGTTTGCTTGAACGAGAATTTATCACGGCAAGCGAACTCCTGAAGAAACGCAAATCGATGAGGCGAATCACAACCAGTTCGACGAACTTGGATGAATTACTTGGTGGAGGAGTGGAAACCCAAGCTATCACAGAGTTCTACGGTGACTTCGGCAGTGGCAAAACACAGATATGTCACACGCTATGCGTGAACTGTTATCTTCCTCCGGAAGAGAACGGTTTAAGCGGAGGGGCAATCTACATTGACACTGAAGGAACCTTCCGCCCTGAGAGGATATATCAGATAGCGGAGACAAGGGGATTAAACGCTGAAGAGATTCTGAAAAAAATCATACTGTGTAAGATATATAACAGTAACCATTTAGAAGTCGTAATCAGAACTCTTGGGAAGTATATTGAAAAATTCAAAGCAAAGCTCATAATCGTCGACAGCATCATAAGTCTTCATCGCGCCGAGTTCATCGGCAGAGGCACATTAGCTGAAAGACAGCAGAGATTAAACGTTCTAATTCATAGACTTCTACGTCAAGCAGATATATATAATGTAGCAGTAGTTGTGACGAATCAAGTTCAGACAAAACCAGACACGTTCTTCGGAGATCCAACGAGGCCGGCTGGCGGAAACATAATAGCTCACGCCTGTACATACAGGCTCTATCTGAAGAAATCAGGTCCAAACCGTAGCGCCACAATGGTTGACAGCCCATACCATCCATACGGTGACATAAAATTCAGGATAACCGAGAAAGGTATCGAAGATCTTGCAACTTAACGATATGTAGATCTTTAGGAGACGTAGATTTTATGGGACGTATAACCCCAAGCTTCAGACAGCTCTTTAAAAAACAAATAGCAGAACTGAAGAGTAAACGCGGATTTCAGAACTCCTTGTTGAGCCGAGAACATAGAAGAGCCCTCGATCTACTGTTGAAAAATGCTTGGTCAGCTGAGAGTGCGGCTCTATCGAATTCATATATTCCATACGTACAAGATGCTTTAAATCTGATGGCAAATGTCCACAACAAAAAATGTATCATGGAACTGGAAAAGGAAATTTTAGATCTTGAAAGACTCCTCAAGGAACAAAGTAAGAGAACGAAACGGTTCTCAAGGTAGAAGTAAAGTGATCATTAAAGAGTAGATAAATTTTGAGAATGAGACGGAAGAATCCAGATTTTAAATCATATGGGAACAGGGAGACCTGTAGTAATCCATGGAATAAGAATTGTGGAAACAGAGACATAACCGTATTTATCGAATACAAAAATGAGAGAAAGTCTATCTGTAGCTCTTGTTGGAGAAAAATTGCTAATAATAAGTACGAATGGGGATAGATCTAAAGTGGATAAAACATCTATTCGGAGATGGAAGAGTGGACCCATAAGTTTCTATGAAAAAGAGAACCAGACTGAATTGAAAAATTGTTTGATTGATTAATACGGTTAATAATAATGTGACTCCCAACATGGAAGACAGTAATATAATGTGCCTTGTTCACTTTTACTTTTAGTTCTAGGATGTGCCATTACAGTTTGGTCAATTTGAAATCGTTTACCACATTCATAACATTGTAAAGTACCAAATTGTTTTGTCAATCTTCGAAATAGTTTAGTGTTCAGTGTGATTGTATGATTTTTAGTCAATAGCTAATCGATCAAACCCTTCATTTTATAGAGTGCAATAGATACTCATATTCCTAATATAAATATTTTTATTAATAGTATTTAAAGGCATAAATTATTTGTATGCTATGAAGAATACAGAAAAAATCATCTTCTCTAGAGTATTAAATAAAATCTACACTTAATATTAATGAAATATTTGATTAGAGGGTATCGTATTGATTCATATTTATGATGTATACAGTGTAAAACCGTTAATCATAGAGTTTTACAGGAAAGCATGGAAATCTACTAAGGAAACGCGTAGAATCTTTGAAGAGATAGGACTAGAATTAACAAAATACACGTTACAAAATCTACTACCCTTACAAAGCCTTCTGAAAGGATTAGTTACTGTTTATGCAGCTCCTATTGCTAGAGCTGGTTGTGGAGCGTTTAGACCATCAGTTGTCAATCTCCTCCAAGAAGAATTTCACAGAAAATGTATTGAGTTTAAAACTTTTGGATTGGGATTGAATCGTTCAAATGATCCTTTACATCTCCCAGCGAAGGTCTACTGGAACACTCTCAGATACTCAAAACCTGATCTATCTTCTGCCCTCATTCTACTGTATGAAATAGGTGAAGCGACAGGATCAACCATCGAAGGAGCTGTCAGAGAATTGGAAACCTTTAATGCTGTTCCCAGTAACATCATTTTTCATATTGGAGCAGCTTGTATAGATCAAACTCGGGAACGTTTAGAACAAGTTGCATCAGATATACATCTAGTGATCGGTTCCCGATGGCTGTATAATGAGAAATCTGGTCCAACACAATATTATCTGACACATATTCTAGATGATAAATGGATTAATATGCCACCGAGAGACTGGGGAAGATGTGTCGCAGATATGAGAGATGAACAGTCTGTATCATCATTTATTCATTGGGTTGGAGAAACCATAAACATCTCTCAAATAGATGAAGAATTTCTGTTTGGAATATGGTCAAAGAAGATTAAGGAAAAAGTAGTGAGGTCTCCATCAAGATGAAACATTCATATATTCAGGATAAATGCAGACCTTTATAAAATGTTAAATTATGTAAACATAGATAATTGTACTCAGTATCGTTTTATATCCTTTTTTTTTCAGAGATACATGAGCTCCGAGACAGAGAGCCGTATAAATATTAATATAAAAAGTGATGAAAACAAATGCCTAGAGTAAA
>DAOVAG010000090.1 GCA_030671165.1 Candidatus Bathyarchaeota archaeon
TAATATGAAACAGTCCATGGAAACTTTTTTTCGTTCATACTTAGCTCGGAATATTTGACAGCTATACAGTGTAGACTCTGGAAAGATAGGAATGACTTGAGAACTTCGAAGAGGATGAGAATGATGAAAATTATGAAGTGGGATAAATTGAGGACGAAACATGTATTGCAGGTCGCTTCTAACGTATTATCAACAGATGATGAAACAGAGTATGTTGATGAGTGTAAAGTGGATTAAGTTACTGTTCATCAGTGGGAACTCTTCAGGTTTGTGAGAATAGATCATGATAGTAATTATTCTTTTTCTCACATATTTTCTGGGATAGGCATAATCTGTATCAGTCTGTTCCATAGATTATACTTTTCAGTGTATATTAGTAAGGATAATGTGTTAACTTGAAGGATGCTTTCAGATCGCTTAAAGAAACGTCCAAATGGGCACCCTAGAAAGCACCTGTAAAGGCGTCCATCAAGACGTCCATCAAAGCACCTGTAAAAGGGCTACACAGTGAGGTACTCATTTGATAGTTAGTTTCATTTAAAATGATAATATCCGTTTGCTTCATATGTCTTAAAGACTTCTAATATCGACTTGACATAAACTATGCAAAATCAAGACTATACAAAAGACTATACAAATTAGAATTTTTCGAGGCTTTCCAAATATCTTCTATTAATTATAGGGGTTATTTAGGGAAGTTTAAGGGATAAATAATAAAAAGGGATATGTTACTATGGAATATGGTAATCTGGAGGAGATTTGGCCTCGAGGTCGAAAATATCATTCCT
Source organism: Candidatus Bathyarchaeota archaeon (assembly GCA_030671165.1). Lineage (GTDB taxonomy): Archaea > Thermoproteota > Bathyarchaeia > RBG-16-48-13 > JAUWWH01. The sequence continues at coordinate 789 of DAOVAG010000090.1, forward strand.
CTTTTTTTAGATCATTATGAGGTGATTTAGGGAGCAGAAAATTATTAAAAAGCCTAAAGAACCATTTTACATGTCGATTCTTATAACAGTTATTCGTTCTTTAATCCAAGCGTGCACTAAGTTAATTAGTAAAAATGAAAAAAATATTGATATCATTAAGGCGAAGCATCATCAATTATTTGACTTCAGATTATTCCTTGCGTCAGTATGTTAGGTGAATAGATAAATGTCAAAAAAACTGAGCAAAAGTTTTCTCATAAATCTATATCATAATTTTGCATCGGATTTGAAACGCGTAAGGAGTTATCAAAGAAAATTATATGCACAACACGCCTATTCAGGATTTGAAAAATATATTACTGATAGACTTGTTCCATGGTTGTCTAAAGCTTTGTATAAAGAGAGTGGAGTTCAGTTATACATTGCAATGCGAGCTATCATAGAGAAATTCGAAGAAAGGTATAAGAAAATTCGAATGAAACCTCAACTATGTGATATTGAAGCTGAATTATCATATTTACTGATCAGAGAATTCAAACCGGAGAGCATTGTAGAGATTGCTCCCTGTGGAGGATGGTCTTCTACATGGCTTTTAAATGCACTAAAAGATAATGGTTTTGGAAACTTATATTCGTATGATTTAATAGATCTTGCTACTAAAATTGTTCCCTCAGATCTATCTAAAGGAAGGTGGACATTCATTCAGGGAGATATCACAAAAAATCTAAAAAAATTACCATCGAAAATTGATTATCTCTTTCTTGATGCCGATCATACCGCCGATTTTGCACGATGGTATATTTGCAAACTCTTTCCTAAGCTCAATCCAGGGGTTCCAGTTAGTATTCATGATGTGTTTTATAGGGAACACCCACCTTCCTGCTTTGAAGGTGGAGTAGTTGTGGGATGGTTACAGAAAAATCAAATTAACTATTTTTCTGCAGCTCCCGAAAAAGATGAGGATCTGTTTTTTAAAATTAATGCGGTTAAAAAGAAATTAAACTTTGAGATCCCTATCCATTTTCCTCAAGTAAATTCGATGTTATTTTTTCTTATACAATAACTAGATATACACTATGCATGATTAAGACACGCGCGCTAAAAAAGAGAGGGTATATGAAACTCTAAAGTGTAGTCCGGAGGAGATTTGCTTTGAGTACACTTTCCATGTAGATGAAGTCATTTGTCTACTTTCTTCCATAAAGTATCCGTGACTATTTTTTCGGTGTATTATTGTAGAGTAGTATCCAATTGGTCTCCAGTCTTTCAAGAAACCATCAACATAAGCGTATCCAGTTATATCAAAGATTCAACAATTGAGATTTTAGAAACGTGATTAATCTTAAGAATTCAATTAATCATATCAAGAGATCCAATAATTATTCTTTCAGAGATAAGCATCTTACATAACTATTTTACATTGAGTAATTCTAACATTTTTCTAGTATCTGTTGTTGGTATTTTACATGCATAGTTCACACAGATATAAGCTGTGGCTTTTCCATTGATCCTTTTCATAAATTGAGTAAACTTGGCAAGATTAACTATCTCAGGTGATTCGTCTTCGGTTGGACGAAGAATCACAACTTTGCTTGGTATAAATTCTTTCCAGATGGTTTTCAACATCTCTTCCGTATCCTTTGTACCTGAGTTTCCAGCAATAATCACCTCATAGGAGGAACCTATCTTAAAATATACACTTATCATGAGGAAGGTATGTGCTGATGGTGCTCGTTCAACATTTACTCCAAAGACGTGTCCAATTTCATCTGCTTTTTTTTCGAAATTAGAATTGGCGATTATTCGTCCCAAGCGGAGCAAGTTTAATGATGCAACTGAGTTGCCTGATGGAATAGCACCATCGTAAATCTTTTTTTGACGTCCAAGTAACTCCTCCCCATCATCAGCTGTAAAATAAAATCCTCCGTTTTTCTTGTCCCAAAAGTGTTTTATTAAATCATTATTCAATTTAAGTGCCATCTGAAGGTATTTTACTTCAAAAGTTGTTTGATATACTTCTATCAATCCCCAAATCAGGAATGCATAATCATCTATAAAAGCTGGTATAGCTGCTTGACCATCCCTGTATCGATGAAGCAGTCGCCCATTGGATGTTCGTAATACTTTAAAAATGAAATCTACTGTTCTTTTAGCAGCTTTAACATATTTTGGTTCATTAAAGACTCTTGCTCCCTTAGCCAGTGCAGCAATCATGAGCCCATTCCAATCGGTCAAAATTTTATCGTCTTTGAAAGGATGGACACGTTTCTTCCGGTAAGTAAATAAGGTCTGTATTGCAGTGGAGAGGGTTTCTTTAAGTTCGAGTTCAGAAACATGTAGGGGTAGGGTGAGTTCTTTCTCTACTGTTTTAAGATGTAAAATGTTTGCTCCAGTTCTCTTTTTAAATGTCTGTTTATTAAAATTCCCATTTTTGTTGATGTTAAAAACTTGTAAGATTAAATCTTCATGTTCACTAGAGAGTGCATCTCGGATTTCATCTTCAGTCCAAATATAAAATTTCCCTTCTTCACCTTCACTATCTGCATCCTCAGCAGAGAAAAAGCCACCTTCTGGCGCTGTCATATCTCGTAAAATATATGTAAAAATATCTTGTACAGTCTTTTTATATTCTTCTTTTCCAGTTGCTTGATATGCCTCTGTATAAGCCATTGATAACATTGCTTGATCATATAACATCTTTTCAAAATGTGGTACAAGCCACTGAGAATCTGTAGAATAACGGTGAAAACCGAACCCCACATGATCATAAATACCTCCATTTCGCATTGCTTGAAGAGTTTTTTCGACCATATCCAGAGCTTTCTTGTCATCTGTATGTTTCCAGTAACGAAGTATGAAAAGGAGGTTATGAGCTGTTGGAAACTTCGGAGCGTTTCCGAATCCTCCATACTGTTGATCAAAGAGATTAGTGAGTTGCTTATAACCAAGATTTATTGTATCTTCATCTAGTTCGCCACCCGAAGATATCTGTACTGCTTGTTGGAGGGCTGTACTAATTTCATCAGCTGACTGTAAGATTTTTTCTTGTTGAGTTTCCCAGAGCTCCTTTATATGTGGGATCAAATCTAGCATCCCGATCTGTCCAAGTCGGCTCTCTTTTGGAATGTAAGTAGCAGTAAAGAAAGGTTTCTTTTCAGGTGTCAAGATGATAGTTAGTGGCCATCCTCCACTACCAGTCATCATTTGAGAAACAGCCATGTATAGATTATCGATATCTACTCGTTCTTCACGATCTACTTTTATGGAGACAAATACCTCATTCATCAGTTTAGCAACTTCAACATCTTCAAAAGACTCTTGTTCCATTACATGGCACCAATGACAAGATGAGTATCCAATGGAGAGAAAAATTGGTTTTTTTTCCTTACATGCCTTCTCAAATGCTTCAGCTCCCCATGGATACCAATCCACCGGATTATCGGCATGTTGAAGAAGATAAGGGCTCTTCTCACCCTTTAATCTGTTAAACTGTTTCTCACCTGTCTCTACTTTGGATTCTGATTTCATGCTTCCACCATTTTTATCGCTTATGAATATTATTAATACTGACAAATCAATAAATGACTATCACTAAACTGGAAAATATAAATCACATAATGTTTTTTAAAATTAAAATACTCCCTAACAATTCCTCATAGTATAATAAGAATTAGAACAAAGTAACCTATTAATAAAAGGAGCAGACTCAATTCAAGTTACTACTTATTACTCTTCCTTTAGGAGAAAATCGAATTGGACTGGATTGCTTTAGCAGGTACTGTTATAGTTCTAGGGATGATACTTCTCAGACTTTTCAAGTTAAAGGATTTTCTCATATATTAT
>DAOVAG010000076.1 GCA_030671165.1 Candidatus Bathyarchaeota archaeon
CCTATTGAAATATTTTTCAAAAGAAGAAGAGGTAGAATCAAAATTTGAAGTATTTTTAGACAGTCAAGGTGAGGAAATGTTAAGAAGGGAGTGAGAGAAATATGTTATGAAACATTTGATGTTTACGTAGAACAGTAAACTATTTGTAAATGAATATTTATACCAATTTCAGCATTAAAGGTTTAGATAGTTGGGTGATATTAGAAAAATAAAATATGAGAAATGTAGATAGTGTAGCGGCCGTGGTCTAGCCTGGTTTTAGGACCCCAAGCTATATAGCGGGTAAGCCTTCCAAAGTGGGTTAAGACTCAAGTTTTTCTTGAAATATCAACTTGCTTAAGAGAGCTGGTGATCCCGGGTTCAAATCCCGGCGGCCGCACCAAAAAATTCTTTTCCATAGTGGTGATCATCTGTTGTACTCGGAGAGCATGTCAAATATTTGAAGTAACAGAAAGACTATTTTACATCTAAAGGAAGTAGAAGTGATGAGTATAGCGTTATACTTTGGGTGTTTTGAAGACCATCGATAGAAGATTCTCGTTTTTTAATTCCTTTATTATTAGTTTCCTTAACCATTCTGAGGTTGTAATTCCCTCACGCGAAGCTTGTTGAGTGACAATTTCTCTGATACGAGTAGTTACTTTTGTAGATATGAGAGATGTCTTGATTTCTCCGTCTATCTTCGGCATATAAATATCTCCTTGTTAAAGAGTATACGTTTATGCCTTATCTTCTTTTCTCATTGATCTGAATGCCATCGTCTGTAATCTCGTATACAATTGTTTTTTTAGAGTGATTGGTCGTCCTCATCTTTAGTATTCGCATGGTTCGTTTTAGATCACCATCTTCAAAGTCTGTTAGCATTAAGATTAAGCCATCTACTATGAATTCTTCAACACTAGACCCGATTTTTTGAGAACCCCAAGGAACATCTGAGATCATAATTGTTGTACATCCTACTTGTTTTAGGAATCTATAGAGTAAATGAATTAGAAATCGCACATCAGCAGGTTTCTCCAAGGGTAGTGTAAGGGCTGTAATAGAATCAATGACTAGTCTATTAGCGTCAACATCTTTGATCGTTTCTAAGATCCTATTCAAATTACCTTGAATCCCCATCTCCTTGGTCGTAGATAAGTCTAAAATTTTAATCAGACCTTCAGATTCAAGTCTCTCATAGTCCCATCCAAACCTCAACAAATTGCGAAGGAGTGAGACTCGTGTTTCAGAAAAAGAGACATAAACACCAGTCTCAGAATCTCTTGTTGCACCTTCATATAAAAATTGAGCTGCGAAAATCGATTTTCCAGAGCCAGGATTACCTGCCAAGAGAATAATGCTCTCTTGTGAGAACCCATTCTCTATAAATTCATCAAATTCCGGAATATATGTGGGCACTCTTGGAAGCAGTCTTATCCCTCTTTTTCATGATAGTTTAACTTGAATATTGTATGTTAATTAGAGATTTAAGTAATTTATCACTAAATAACTATGATAAGTAATAAATTGTTTTAAATGATAATTAAGTATTAGTTTCTTTAAGATTTGGAAGATTTCTATTATAATTTTTTATGGCGCTCTATACTGGTTTCGTTGATTTTATTAACCAGTTTATAGACTTCGTTTAGATCTTCTTTTACTAGTTCCATGTTTGGAAGGATACAATGTCCGCCTATACCTAGGGGGTCCGCATAAAGCTTGTTGGACCCTTTTGAGCCAGCAGGTGGTCGATTTCCTAGATATTGATGTATTTGGTCGGCGAACATCCACATTTCATCATAATCAATATCATATTTCATGGCAATCTCTTCAGTTTTCATAGCGTATGCTATCAGAACTCCAAAGTAGGTAGTATCGCAGAGTATTTTAGCGAACTCCAAAGTATGTGGCGTCTCCGCCTGATAGCCGATAATTGCCATATCGGAGAGGAGTTGTTTAAATAAACTGCAGTCGCTTCGATAAGAAGCATAAAATTTATCATACCTGCCCAAGTCAAATTCCATACGTGCATGAACACCACGAATGGGACTGTACAGAACTTGCAATTCACGTGGAATCCTTTTATCCTGATCAATCTTCTTCGTCGTGAAAGGTTTAACAGTTGAGTGAATAATCAGCATCTTCGGATTATATTTCAAGACTTGATTTACTAAAATGTCTACATAATTATCATTATATGGAATACAACTATGTAGCATTCCAACGGTTTCACCGTTCCACTTGCCCTTACATTTTTCCGGGAGTATATCTACACCCACAACTTCCCTTACCTTGGATACAAGATTAAACCAAGGAAGCCCGATTTCCCCTAAACCTAGGATAATGTCCAGTTACTTCACTTCCAAAATCATTAATTTTTCTGCAGTTTAATTATTCATAAATCCTCAATTTTTTCAGGTCGATGAGACCTAGTGGATTTCAATGCAGCCTCACATACTTGGAGTGCTTTCAATCCATCTTCTCCGGTAGGGATAGGAGGTTTATCGTTTAATATCGAGTTTATGAAGTGTTCAAGTTCTAAGTGTAATGGTTCATGTGAATCGATGAAGGGGGTATAGCTTCCCTGTTTATTCTCTACCGTAATCTCTTGAGGAATATATTCAATGTTGAGTGTTCCTTCTGTACCAGTGACTATAAGTCTTCTAATTTTTCGCGGTGTGAGCCAATTCGTTTCAATGAAAGCGTTTTTGTTCCCCGTGAACCGAATGATAATGTTAGCATAGTCTTCAAATTTATGAGCTATACTACCTGCAACAGCGTATACATCTTGTATAGGTTCTTTCTTGAAGAGTTGCAACGTAATGTCGATGTCATGTATCGCTAAATCTTTAATGATGCCAACGTCACCTATCCGTCGAGGTCTTCTTGAGACCCTACGGGCGTGAGCAAGAATTACTTCACCTATCTCATTGGATGAGACGACGTTTATTGCTGCTGTAACGGCTGGGTTGAATCGTTCTACAAAGCCTATCATGAGATATCTATGGTTTTGATTTGCTGAAGAGATTATTTTATTTGCTTCTTCAATAGAATTAGCCATGGGTTTTTCTACTAGCGTATGTTTACCAGCAGCTAACGCATTTAACGTAATGTCAGCATGTGAGATAGTGGGTGTACAAATAGATACAGCTTCAATATCACTCCTCTCAAATATTTTATCTGAGCGGAGATACCAATCAACGCCATATTTTTCACCTATCGTCCTCGCCACATATTCGTCAACGTCACTTACAGCTTTAAGATCAGAACAGTTGAGTTCACTGTAAACACGAGCGTGATTTTTACCCCATGATCCACAGCCTATAACACCGACGCCTAATTTCTTCATGTCAATTCCACCAAGATAAGTTACAATTAAGTTATCGATAATATTTACTTTTTGAACATACCCTGTTTATAATTCAGGATTGAATGAATCACTCTTAGAAATGTTGTCAAGATGGTAAAATAAACGAACACCCTCAAATCAATCGTGACGATGTTAGAGATACCACTGATCTCAAATGATATTACGGTTATACCGAGAGCCTCAATATTTCCAAAGCCAAGCCCAAAAAATGTGATCACTAACCAGAAGATGTTAGATGAGAGTGATATCAGTAAATGTGAAAGGGAAGTTTCTTCCATGAAACCCTTCAGAAATGTTAAAAATGACATTGCTAGTCCTAACAATGCAAATTTGGTCAACAAATCGTTTAAGTTTAATCCTTGGAGAGCAAGGACGTTCATTATTTCTGAGGGTATTATCTGTAGAATAATTAGAGGGGACACTGTGAAGACAATAAATGTGATAAACACATGCAATATCGTCTTTATATTGAATCTCAGTTTTCACCGCCTCCTGTTATCATCATTTTATTTGTAAATCCAACTAGGTCTCCAAGCGTTTTCAAAGTTAAAGTAATCTCAAGAGATCCAATATTGTTTTCAAGATTGATACTCCAAGCTATCTCTGTTGGAATTAGAAGTTTAATGGCAAATGGGGATGTATCGCCAGCGTTGAGATTCAGTGAGGTTGAATTCTTGGCTATGTTTTGTCCATCACTATTTAAAACTGCTACCTCAAAGAATAGGGAAACATCTAAGAATGCATTATTCGTGAGATTTCCATCTAGAATAACAAATAGGTCTCCTGTGGACTCGTCAATGTTGAACGCAAAATTAAAGGTCTCAGTTGAGATAGCAAATAATGAGACCGTGAAGATTGTGTGTAAACTTAACCCTAAAAAGAATAAAGAAAACAGTTGACATAGGAGTATTGCAATTTTGAGCAATTTGGTCTTATTCAAAAGGAGCTACCACATTAATTGCAGTGATTTCGCATTTACATCGAACCGAATTTTAGAATATATAATAACATAAGTAGTGTTTATATTTCTAATGGCTGAGAAGAAGAGGGTTAACGATTGAGAATAGAAAAAGTTGTCGAATACGCATATAACGCACTCATTGAGGTTATGGGGGTAAATCAAGGAGAGAAAATGATCATTCTATGTGATGATAGTAAAGAGCAAATAGGTGAAATCTTTACTAAAGCGAGTTTAAAAGCTTCATTATACACAAGAATGAAGCTCTTGAAGACTGAGCCAAATGAATATCGAGAAAAACCCTCACAAGACATAAAAGAAGTTTTTAATTTGAAGAGACCTAATCTTGCGATTAATCTGTTGAGAGGGATAGCTGAAGAGACCCCATTTCGGATACAACTTATCCATTTGGAAACTAGGAATAAAAACATCCGTTTAGGCCATGGACCAGGGATTACCTTGGACATGTTAACTGAAGGCGCTTTAGCATTGAACATTGCAACATATAAGAAGATGAATGCTCAAGCAGATAGAGTAATCGCAGCCACGTTGGGAGCTCAAAGAATCGAAGTGACAACACCGAATGGAACAAATGTGGAACTTTCCATTAATAATCGAGGATTCTTCAAGGATACAACGATTACAGAAGAAAAGTGGGGAAACTTACCAACGGGAGAAGTGACAGTAGGCCCCATAGAGAACAGTCTTAAAGGAATTATCGTCTGCGATTTAGCAATAGGAGGAATAGGTCTCATAGAGAAGAATTTGAAAATCATTAGTGAAGAAGGGAAAGTGAAACGTTTAATCGGAGAGGGATTACCTCAAGC
>DAOVAG010000161.1 GCA_030671165.1 Candidatus Bathyarchaeota archaeon
TGAAACCACCGCTTCTGCATGTTCTCTCTTTGAAATACCGAAACCTGTTAAAATAGTTAAATCTGTATGTTTTTTAACTCTATTAATCAATTTTAGTGTAGAATTGGTCATGCTATCCCTAGCTCCTGTTACTCCTTCAACATTGATAACATAGAGAAATCCGGATGCAACATCAGCGATTGCTTTTAATCTGTTTTCTGTTGTTGTCGGTGTTATCTGTAAAATTACATGTACTCCTAATTTCTTTCCCTCATCTAGAAGTTCTCCTGCTTCTTCAATTGGAAGGTTTGGAACTATTAACGCTTGTGCTCCTGCTTTTTTAATATTCTCCAAAAATATTTTGACTCCAGCTACATATGGGATATTGTAATATGTCGTCACTATTATTGGAGTTTTTATGCCGTTTATTCTCAACTTTTTTATTCCTTGTATGCATTTTGGGGGCGTCATTTGTTTCTTAAGAGCTCTTTCACATGCTTTCTGAAAAGTTGGTCCATCTGCTGTGGGATCTGAGAAAGGGATTCCGAACTCTACCAGATCTGCACCATTTTCAACCATAAGTTCTATCAGTTTCAATGAAAACTCTTCTGTTGGGTCTCCATAATAGACATGAGGCATGTGGGCGCCTTCCTTTTGTTCTTTCAATACAGTAAATTTTTCCTCAAGATTCATAATAATACCTCATGATCGCTTTAAGATCCTTATCTCCTCTACCAGAGTAATTTATCACTATATTTTCATCTTTATCAAATTCTGACTTGTGATTTAATACATATGCTATGACATGGGCTGTTTCAAGTGCGGGTATCAATCCTTCCGTTCTACACATGATTCTGACAGCCTTAAAGACATCTTCATCTAAGGCATAACAGGCTTTCACTCTCCCTGTTTCGCATAGATAAGATATTTCAGGACCTCTTCCAGGGTAATTTAAACCCGCCGCTCTAGTCTTGGACGGTTTGATCTGTCCATATTCATCCTGAAGAACTTGCATCAAGGCACCATGGAGAATTCCAGGTTTACCTAGTTGAAATGCAGCAGCACTATTGTTAGCCCCTAACGATTCTCCTCCTCCTTCAACAAAGTAAAACCTTATTTCCTCATCTGAGATGAATGGTCTGAATGCTCCTAATGCGTTGCTTCCCCCACTTCCACATGCTAAAATCGCATCAGGTTTTTTCTCTCTTTTTTTGAGTATTTGTTCTTTTATTTCCTTACCGATTATGCTTTGAAAAGAAGCAACAATTTCAGGAAATGGATGTGGCCCTACGGTAGATCCCATTAGATAATAGGTAGTTTGTGAGCAGGCGGTCCACTCCCTTAACGTGTCAGATACTGCGTCCTTGAGAATTCCTTCTCCAGATTTTACAGGGGTTATTTTGGCTCCGAGTAGTTTCATCCGGTTCACATTACTAACTTGACGCTTTATGTCTTTTACACCTATGAAAATCTCTGTGTCTAATCCACAAATATTGCCTGCCATGACAGTAGCAAGTCCATGTTGTCCAGCAGCAGTCTCGGTGATTATCCGAGTTTTCCCCATCTTTTTTGCTAAGATAGTTTGTCCTAACGCATTATTGAGTTTATGTGATCCTCCGCAAAGTAAATCTTCTCTCTTCAGGTAAACTCTACATCCGATGAGTTTACTGAAATTTGCAGCATAATAGAGGGGGGTTGGTCTTCCACCGTAGTCACGGAGTAATCTTTCAAGTTCATCTTGAAATGCTTGAGTTGGGTAGAATTTATTGAAAGCTTCCTCTAATTCTATGAGCGCAGGCATCAACATCTCATTCACAAATTGTCCACCATATTTTCCAAATCTTCCTTTTTTCAATCTTTAGCTCTCCTACATGTTATTATGAATCTCAACAGAAAACTATATGTCGCTTACCCATAGTTCCTTAACATTTTCTATAAAAGCGGAGACTTTAACAGGATCTTTAATTCCGGGTAGTAATTCGACACCAGTGCTTACATCCACAGCATATGGTTGAACCGTACGAATACTCTCTTTTACGTTTTGCGGGTGTAAACCTCCAGCCAGAATCAGGGGTTTTGAATGAATAATTTTTTTAACTCGTTTACTTAACTTCCAATCATGAATCTTTCCTGTTCCACCATACATTCCATGAGAGGAAGAATCTAATAATATTGCATCAAATGATTTAGATGCATCCAAAGCAGCTTCAAGAATGTTTTCTTGATCGACGTTGAGAGCTCTTATAATTGAAGTGTTTGGTAGATTCTCTCGAAGAGAGGAAATGTCTCGTATGTTTTCTCCATGAATTTGTAAGGCCTGGGGGTTCAGCTTTTCACATGTTCGAAGAAGTTCTTCAAAACTTTTCGGGACCATGACTAAAACACTTTTGACGAAGACTGGAACTAGTCCGATTAATTTTTCAGCACTATTAAGGGATAAGTTCCTTGGAGATGAAGGTACACCAACCACAAATCCTATGGCATCAGCACCTAGGTCCGACACCATCTTTACATCTTCTTCTTGTGTTATTCCACAAATTTTTACTTTCACGGTTCTCATATAGCTAATACAAGCTCCCTAACTTTGCTTGAAATATCTTTGGCTGTCATGAGTGCAGTGCCAACTAAGAAACCTTGCACTCCGATTGAATGAAGGAAACGAATGTCAGTAGGAGTTTTTATACCGCTCTCACTAACAACGACTTTCTGTTCTGGATTTATCTTCTGTAAGATTTTGTGAGTAGTGCTTAAGTTAACGTTCAATGTTCCAAGATTCCTATTGTTGATACCGACTAAATCAGTTTTGGTTTCCAACGCAGATGAGAACTCGTCTTCTATGTGCGTCTCTAACAATACCTCTATTCCGTTGGAGTGGGCATGTTCAATCATATCATGAACATCACATTCACAGTACCCTCTATCAAAGAGAGCTTTAATGAGAAGAATAGCATCTGCGCCAATAATTGATGCAGTATCGATTTGATCTCGGCTTAGAATTATATCCTTCATGAGAAGAGGGTGTTCAACCTTTCTCTTCAATTTAACGAACATGTTTATATTTCCCATAAAGTGCTTCGGCTCGGTCAGAATCGATATTGCAACAGCACCACTGTTCCTCATTTTTACTGCTGTGGATTCTACATCCAAATCCTCTCGGATTATACCGAGTGTTGG
>DAOVAG010000214.1 GCA_030671165.1 Candidatus Bathyarchaeota archaeon
ACTTCGGGTATTATTTTACCAAAGGGATTACAAAAAAATCAAAAGTTAGAGGATATCATATTGACTCCTTCCACTAAAGCGGAGAGTGGACACGATATTTATATCTCTAGGGATAAAATCTTGAAAGATAAGATGGTAGATAAACAAATATATGCGCAAATGGAAGACGCTTCCTATAAATTATTCAAATTCGCCCAAGATTATTGTTACAAAAATGGACTTATATTAGTAGACACTAAATACGAATTTGGAGTAAAAGATGGAGAGTTATTAGTAACTGACGAGATTCATACTCAAGATTCTTCTAGATTTTGGATATCTGACAGTTACAGGGAAAGATTTGAAAACGACGATGAGCCTGAAATTTTAGATAAAGAAATTTTTAGAGGCTGGTTAATGAACACATATCCTGATATTTTCCCAAATATCGCACCGAGCCAAGAGATTCCTCCAATATCCTCCGAGATAAAAATTGAACTCGTAAAAAGATATATGAAGAGTTTTCAAAAAATTACAGGTTATGAATTTAAAGCTGAAGTCTCAGATGTGAAGGAAAGAATGATTAATAATTTAAAAAAAGCTAATTATCTTTAACTAATTGGAAAAGATTTAAATAAGATTTAATAGTATCTTTTTATAATGTTTGCGTTTGTGTTATTGAGATTGGTTTTTGGACTGTTTTTGGCAAGCTGTTTTGTGCTGATAATTGATTTATCTTCCACTAAAAGAAACAATAATAGACCGGCCGACGAAAAATTGCCGAAGCTGGGTAAATATAGCTTTTTGTTTAATCTTTTTGCTCTTTTACTCTTAGTATTTGTAAGTATTTCATATATTTAATAAATTTATTTCTTTTTGCTGGTTTTAAATTTTAACAGATAAAAACTCTGCCATTTTTGTCGCATTTCATTGATGAAAATTATTTATTAATTAATAAGAACTATTAAAATTATTACTCACCTTTTTTTTCACAAATGGCGCAAACAGAATATATAATAGAAATCTCACTTGAGAATAAACCCGCCGCTCGTGATCCTGTAGCTGAAACTATAAAACGGGATTTGCTCGCAAAAAAAGGATACGACGAAGTATCCAAAGTTCGTTCTGGTCAATATCTAAGAATCAATTTGTTAGCGGAAAGCGAAGAAAACGCAAAGGAAATTGTAACAAAGATGTGTAACGATCTAAGAATATTCAATCCAGTTACGCAGAATCTAAATATCATAAGCGTGAAGAAATTATGACTATTAAGATAGCCGTTATTCAATTTCCTGGAGCAAATTGTGATTTAGATGCAGTTCACGTTTTAAATGATGTTATTGGAGTCGAAACGAGTTTAGTTTGGCACAATCACTTTAAAGAAGCTAATTTTGATGGCGTAGTGCTACCAGGAGGATTTAGTTTTGGGGATTATTTAAGAGCTGGGATTATTGCAGCTCATAGCCCCGCGTTGGACGAGGCACGAATCATGTTAAAAGATGGTCGACCCATTATAGGTATATGTAATGGATTTCAGATCTTAGTCGAGGCTGAATTTCTTCCCGGAGCTTTGTTACAAAATGAAACTTTAAGGTTTGTTTGTAAATGGGTAAATATTAAGGTAATAAATAATCGGACTGCTTTTACTCACAAAATGAATAAAGACGATGTGCTTGCAATTCCTATTGCTCACGGAGAGGGAAGATATTACACTGACAACTTAAAAGATTTAGAGGAAAATGATCAAATAGTGTTTAAATATTCAACTGAGGACGGTAGTTTCACATCTGAAGCAAACCCGAATGGTTCTTTGGAAAATATTGCTGGAATCTGTAATATTGAGCAAACGTGTTTGGGATTAATGCCACACCCTGAGCGTGCATCTGAATCCATTCTAAGCCCTAAACAGACTATTCATGGAAGAATCTTTTTTGAATCAATGATCGAATTTATAAAACGGAGGTTAACTTAATGACGAAAGTAAAACTAAACGGAGAAGAAGTAAACGTCGAAATGACAAAAGATGAATTCGAAAAGGTTAAGGAACTTCTAGATAGGGATCCAACTATAACGGAACTAGGTGGTTTCGATGTTATGTGGAGTGAACATTGCTCGTATAAGTCGTCTCGTCCGAAACTTAAACTGTTTGAGGATGCTGAAGCGAATTACGACTATGTTCTAGCTGGACCTGGAGAAGACGCGGGAGTTATTGATATAGGGGATGGATACGCATTAGCATTTCGTATTGAATCTCACAATCATCCATCAGCAATAGAACCCTATCATGGTGCTGCTACAGGGATTGGTGGTATTATCCGTGATGTTCTATGCATGGGTGTTCGACCCATAGCCTTGCTCGATCCCTTGAGATTTGGCCGTTTAGCAGGTAACTCACACTCTCAATGGTTGTTTAAGTATGTTGTTAAAGGAATTGCAGATTATGGAAACTGTACGGGTATTCCTACTATCGGGGGTGAAGTTGAATTTGACGATAGTTTTGAAAATAATTGTATAGTTAATGTCGCGTGCATAGGTTTAGGCTCGATAGAGGATTTTGAACACGCACCAAGTAGAGCCTTTAATCCTGGAGATTATATTATCTTAATGGGAGGTTCTACAGGGAGAGACGGAATTCATGGAGT
>DAOVAG010000165.1 GCA_030671165.1 Candidatus Bathyarchaeota archaeon
GACATCACTTTTCCTAATCTTCCAGTCAGTTTTAATCCTATTGTCATTCCTAAGATTTGTGAAAATTCAGTTAGACCTCTCATCGATGCTGAAACGAAATTTCCACTACGTAAAAGGATGGCGAGAAAGGCTATTATAGAAGTTGTGGACCCTGATGAGAAGCCATAGATAAGAAAGGCTAATACGATTGGGATGCCCGTGAAATCGAATTTGAGAGTAGTAAGCCATGGAAAGGGTATTTTGAATCCCGAAAACTTCATAGTATAGTCAAAAACAACAACTAATGCGCCGAGAATAGCGTTTGCAGCAAGTGTTGATGTTTTAATACTAATTTGCTTCATTAGAACCATCTCAAAATAAAGCAACAAATATTGATAGTTTTATTTAAATATATGCTAAAATAGCATGACTTTATTGCATTAAAGTTTTTGTAATTTCAATTAAATTATTTAATACATCTGCATTTTTTAGTTCCAGAACTCTAGATCGACCGACATTATAAATTTCCACTACCCCGTATTTATCGAGTACTTGAACGTGACGATAAAGAGCTGCATAATCTATCCCCAATATTTGCGCTATAGCCTTAATATGTAGAGGTCTCTTTGTTTCTTTTACTAAAAGTATGATTTTAACTCGTGTTTCATTACCTAAAGCATTAAAAATTCTCGAAATTTTCTTCGTTTCACTCTCTTGACTTGATAACATTTTCAACTCATTATTGTATATTACACGTAAGTTTATGACTTTTATGCTAAATCAAATATTTATTTAGACAGTTCAGAATATATTTTTCTCAAAAAAAGAGAAATAGTATATGTGAGCATATGCATATGTCTCCTCCGGGTTACTAGAACGAATGTACAAGAATACTCGTATTAGTTTAAATTACTAAATGATAAATTAAAGATATTTCTGATAAACTTGCACTATTCATTCATAATAATTATTTTTCTACTATCTATATTAGGTAAAAACATGTCTAGTATCAATGTATCCAGAATATCTTTCTCATCCTATGAACGTCTGATATTTATAATTTTATTTCCTGTTTAGATGTCTCATGACTTTTTACTTAATTGACACATTTTTTTGAGAGTGTAATCTGTTAACATTCTTTAATTCCTTAACTTTCCATTTTACTAAAATATACATTTAACAAATTAAACAGTTTTTGTTAATATTGCACTAAAAGAGATGTTTTTATTTGGATTATCTCACAGATGTTTAATGATATCCTGGTACTTATCTTAACAATTTCTATGTTTTTTTTGATTTTAATATGATGGTGCGGCGGGCCGGATTCGAACCGACGAACTCCTGAGAGAGAGGATGACTCTTCATTTAAGATCTTGAGTCCTCCGCGTTTGACCTGTCTTCGCTACCACCGCAGATAAAGGAATAGAAATAGTCCACGAATCAATTAAACATTACTTATATTTAATACCTACAATACTATCCGCTGAACTAAGACTAACGAACATTTATTCTTACCAAATCATTTTATTGCCCCAAGGACTAGGCTGAGTAGAGCCATCCGAGTTACTAATCCATACCAAACTTGCTTAAAGTATTTAGAATTAGGTGTTTGATCGACTTCTGGAGCGATCTCATCAATTCTCGGTAGAGGGTGCATTACAATCATATTTCTCTTTGCGTTACGAAGAGAATTTCGATTGATCCTATAGGTTCCTTTAATCTTCTCATATACTTCTAGATCTGGGAAACGTTCCTTTTGCATCCTTGTAACATACAGTACATCTATCTTGGGAATAATCTCTGGGACATCCTTGGTCTCTATTACTTTAACTCTCTTACTAACATCTTCTAGAACCTCCCCTCTCATCTTTAGTGACTCGGGGGATACGAAATAGAGGGTTGTTTTGAAGAGGGATAAAGCATATGCTAAAGAGTGGGTTGTCCTCCCATACTTTAAATCGCCTAAGATTGCTATGTTTAATCCATCGATTTTTCCGTATTCCTTTTTTATTGTATACAGATCAAGAAGAGCCTGCGTTGGATGTTCACCGGCACCAGATCCCGCATTTATAATCGGAATATAAGCTACTTCTGCAGCTAATCTTGCTGCACCTTCTAAAGAATGTCGAAGAATAATGATGTCAACATAATTTTCCATAACTCTTATGGTATCAACCAGATTTTCACCTTTCTCGATTGCACTCACTCTCGCTTCAGAAATGCTTATGTAGCTTCCTCCAAGTCTGAGTATAGCCGCTTCAAAGCTTAATCGAGTTCTCGTGCTTGGTTCAAGGAATATATTCGCTAATATCTTTCCTTTCAGCATATCAGAACTACTTTTAGTTAAAGGTTCCATCAGCTCCGCAATTTCCAAAATATGCTCAACTTCAACACGGTTATAATCTCTAATCGAGACGATATCTCTCCCTTCAAAGTCCATATTATTTACCCTACCCTTAATCCTTCTCTTCTGTTCAATAACTAATCGTTAATTCAATGTATTTATGTTTAGGGAACTTAAATATTCATTACTATTGTATTAATCCGATGAATATCTCAAGTATAATTTTTTACATTACTTTCAATGTATACAATAGAGAATCAGATTTTTTTAAAGTTCTCAGTTACTATATTTATCTTACTTTGTGCAAAATGTGAGTAACTATAATGTTTATGTTCATCTTTCTTTAAATTAAAGAAAAGACGCGTAATTATTTGAAACATAAACAATTTTGAATATTTCTTTCGTTTCATCTTTGTGCTAGTAGTAAAATTGCTTGTGCTAGATCTCCCTTTGTGTCTTCCAAAGCTTTTCGCGCTGCATCAATACTAACATTTGCTTGTTGAGCCACAAGTTTAACATCTTCTTCAAGTATCAGATCCTTAACGATGTTTTTTTCGGTAACTACTCCGCCCATTATCTGAAAAATCTTTTGATTCTGCATTTTGGTAACTGAAACTTCTGGGGCATCTATAATGATCTCCTTATTGGGTGTCCTTATTGTAACTTGTGTCGCATCACGAATCTCTTCCACTTCCATACCCATTTTCTGCATCATTCTTCTCGCTGCACGTGGACTCATTTTACGCAAAAAATCACCAATCTGTATTAACCTTAAAATAAGTTGTTCAATAAAAGATTTATGAGATT
>DAOVAG010000146.1 GCA_030671165.1 Candidatus Bathyarchaeota archaeon
CTCGTGAGCATTTCCTCTAGTATTACTGTCAAATCAACCGTTTCATAACATTTAGGCTCTTCATGAATTCGTTTCTTCCAAACCGCTTTTAGCCGCTTCTTGGGTACTCCTTCATGGAGGAATTTCATATCAAGATAGCCAACTGTTTTGTCATCATATTTCACATGAAACTTCCCTGAATCAGTAAACTTACCTAAAATCGTTGCTCCAACATCCCTTTTTTTTGCCAACTCAAGGAATTGTTTAATTTTGGTGTGATCAATAGCTAGGGTCATCCTTTCTTGAGCTTCTGAGAGTAGGATTTCCCATGGCTGTAATCCTTGATACTTTAACGGAGCCGTTTTTAATTCTATTTCACAACCTCCACTATATCGCGCCATTTCCCCGATTGATGAGGCTAAACCACCGGCGCCATTATCAGTAATGCATCTGTACATTCCTAAATCTCTAGCTTCGAGGATGAACTCACTCATCATTTTTTGAGTAATAGGATCCCCAATCTGTACAGCTTGGACTGGTGATCCCCTATGCAGCTCTTCTGATGAGAAGGTTGCTCCATGAATTCCATCTTTCCCTATTCTCCCACCAACCATGACGATTAAATCGCCTGGAATAATCATTTTTATGTGAGAAGAAACTCCATTTATCTCCTTCGGCATTATTCCAAATGTGCCACAATAGACGAGAGGCTTAGCTTCACCGAATCGTTTATCAAAGATCTCTCTACCGATCACAAGAGGTATCCCACTCTGGTTACCACCATCTATTATTCCTCTATGTACGCCTTCTCTAATCCTTCTAGGATGGAGAAATTGTGTTGAGTTCTCACTTTTATAGAATGGACTGCCAAAACAGTACGTGAAAACATTGAACATCAATTTAGCTCCAATACCTGTACCTAAAGGGTCTCGATTAACACCAACTATACCCGTCATAGCACCACCATATGGCTCAATAGCCGAAGGGGCATTATGCGTTTCAACTTTGGCGACAATGTTTAATGTATCATTTAACTTGATCACTCCTGCATTATCAACAAAGATGGAGATTAACCAGGAAACATCTTCCATGATCTCTTCCGTGCACTTTCTTATATAGGTCTGAAAAAGACTATCGATCTCTTCTTCCGTCTCTCCATCCCTATAATGGATTAAGGCGTTGAAGATTTTGTGTTTACAGTGCTCTGACCACGTTTGAGCAAGTGTCTCAAGTTCCACATCGGTTGGATTTCTACTTAATCCCTTCTCTCTTCTCTGTTCTGTTATCTCTTTATCATAAAAATAATTCTTGATTATCTTCATCTCATCTAGTGTTAGTGCTAGTACACCTTTTCTACTGATCTGTGTAAGCTCCTCATCGCTCACTCTTAGATCATATTCTTTCACCCAGCTCTCTTGTTTCCCGATAACTATAGGGATCGGTATATTGATCCCCTTCTCTAACACTTCTCTGTAGCTTAGAATCGTAAGGTTCTCGACGATTTCGTTTGATAAAAGTTCTTTTCCAATTTTTTCAATCTCTATAAAAGATAATTTAGCACTCTTTATGAGATATTGGATAGATGTATAGACCTTTTCTGCTTTTTTAAATCTTCTCTTTAATAAATCTTGAATAGCTTTTCTTGCTGTTTTCCCAACATTATCAGTAACACCCGGTTTATAGCCCACTTCCATAAACCAATTAAAACTCGGAAGTCGACTAGAAACCTTTTCGATTACTGGATCTATAAAGAGTTCTCTCTTAACTTTCTCCAACTCTTCTAAGTTTAACTCTATGTCCAGAGTATACACTCTTCTAGTCCTTACTTGATCAACCTTAATCCCTAGAAAATTATAGATATCCGTTTTCGTTCTTTCACCAGAGGTGTCGACTATGTTTGGTTTAAACCCCACTTCTATTCTGTAAACCATTTTTACGTCTTTCCAACTATTGTTTAATCCCTTTTATTTTTCTATAGGTGATGTTCACAGCGTACTTCGTTTTATATCTAAATGTTCGTAAAGGAGCAAACATGCCTCAAACCCCGCGCCGCATATTACTTTAAACTTATATATATTTATCATATATTTAAGTAAAATTAACAGTAATCTGTATAAAAAAAAGATTGATCATATCACTCCCTTAGCTTAATAGTAAACCATTTTAACTTTTACATGAAACATCTTAAAAAGTTTTGAGGAAGAAAAAGAATAAAATATTCTATATGCTTGAATGAGTCACAACAATAAATAACGGATTGAAACTATTGTACATATACCTTAAAAAAGAATCATGGGGAATTAAGTATGGTGGAAGAGAAGATAATAATCATAATGGGATCTAAAAAAGATGAAGAATTTTCAAATCTCATATGTACCTGTCTAAATAAATTAAGTGTAACATATGAACGAAGGGTGGCATCTGCCCATAAAACACCGCAAAAACTCCTAAAAATAATTGAAGAATATGAAAAAATGGAAGATCGAATCGTTTACATCACTATTGCCGGCAGATCAAACGCGCTTTCGGGCTTTGTTGATGCTAATACGAAATATCCTGTGATAGCTTGTCCCCCATGTTCAAATAAATTTGGATATTTAGACATATATTCATCCCTGAGAATGCCTAGTGGCGTGTCACCCTTAGTCATTCTTGATCCTGAAAACGCAGCACTCGCCGCTGCGAAGATTTTGGCTCTAACGAATCCAGAATTAAGTAATAGGGTTCTTGATTACCAACAAAGCATAAAAGCCATAGTTGAGAGAGCTGATAAAAAACTGAGAAGCGTTTAGAGGGATATAAAATGCGTTTAATCAAATCTGGGAAAGTGAAAGATGTTTATGCGGTAAATGATAAAGAGTTGGAGTTCGAATTCTCAAACAGGATTTCAGTCTTCGATAAGATTATTCCAAGCGAAATTCCAAATAAAGGAGAGACACTGGCCCGAACAAGCGCTTATTGGTTTGAACTTATCCAAAAACTTGGAATTTCAACGCACTACCTTGGTTTAACAGCTCCGAATAGAATACGTGTTAAGCGTGTTAATGTGATACATGATTATACTTTATTGACACCGAAGACTGTGAGATACCTTATCCCCTTAGAATGTATTGTTAGATATTATGTCTATGGTTCCCTATGGGATCGAGTATTCCGGGGAATAATCAAACCAGAGACATTAGGATTCCTTCCGGGACATAATATTAAAATTGCTGAGAAATTACCACACCCTTTTTTTGAGGTTACTACAAAACTTGAAAAGATCGATCGGAAATTAACTACTGAAACAGCGTTAAAGATTTCTGGTTTAAATTTAGATGAATTTACTTCGCTTAAAAATATGTCATTGAAAGTAGAT
>DAOVAG010000115.1 GCA_030671165.1 Candidatus Bathyarchaeota archaeon
GCAGCACTTTATCCAAGCTGGAAAGCAAGTCGGAAACCGATTATTGAATGCTTAAATCCAATTGAAGAAAAATCTAAACGGGAGAAAAGACATTATTGGAGGAGGATTATCTTATATATTTTAGGTGGGTTGATTATTTTCATGGGTTTTTGGCTTATGGCGAATGCTCCTGAAGATGTTGGAGGTTTTTCTCTGGATCAAGGAATGGCAGGGGGAATGGCTCTGGGGGTACTTGCTCCTATTTTTGTATTGTTTGGAATTATTTGGTTATTAGCGCTTAGCATTAAACCACTTAATAAAGCATTTATCATATTATTTACACCATATCTAAGGAAAACTAAACTGTTAACCGAAAAGAATATGTTAAAGCATAGAAAACGGACAACCCTTACGTATGTTATGATTGCATTAACCACAAGCTTTCTAATAGGGATGAGCGTTATGATGGATTCAATTCGAGCTGGTATTGATACCACTGTAAATAACTCCATGGGTGCAGATGTTAGAGTGTATACATTTAATACACCCCGTTCATTCGAAAGTGGACTCCTAAATCAAACGGGAGTAGCCGATGTGATGGGAGTAAGCCATCAAAATGCACAAATTAATATAAATGGTGAATGGGTTGGTCACAGTTTACTTGATAGTGATTGGAATGAATCTATAACTGCAAACATAGTTGATACAGAAAAAATAAAGGAACATATGACCAGTACAACAATAGTTTCGCCGACAACAATGTCTTTAACTGCTATAATGGATGAAATAAAAGCGGGGAATAATATTGTGATAGGGAAGGAATTTGCTGAGGATTATGATGTAAACGTAGGTGAAAATCTATCTGTGAGGTTCTCTTTGGGAACAACTTATGCTAATCTGAGCGCTTTGCTAAGTGGTGATAATACTAATGCGCAAGAAGATACATATGTAATTAACATGAGTGTTACAGCGATAGTGAGTAGTATTCAAGGTTTTGAATCATTAGATTTCCTAGGTGGTTCAAGTTCAATAGCGAGTTATAATATATTTATCTCATGGGAGACTTACGAAAAAATAGCTATTAAAAACCTTCCTGGGGGAGGAACTGATATGGTTTTCAGACAACCTACCCAAACCGGGAATCCCTTGTTAGACATGGTTCAACCAAATTGGTTTAATTTCTCTATTGTAGAAGCAATAATGAATGGATTTGGTGGAATTGAATATTATACTACAAGAATGGATTCTTACACACTAACTTCGTTTAATGGGACAATAATGACCTTGCCTACATCAGTTGTCGGTATTCATACAAACTCATCTGGAAAGTTGAAATCTGATTTGTTTTTTGGAAATAATAGTCTTATAGATCAAAAATCAGGATATAATGGATCTACAATGGAAGAACTCCTAAATACAACAGAAGCTATATGTGTGGTTGATGAAAAGTTCATTTCTAATAATCCCTCCATAGGAATTGGTGATAATTTGACTATTTTTCCTCAACAATATATTTTAGATACCGTTTCAGCAGGTAATTTTCCATATTTAACAGCAGTAGTTCCTTATTTAGGCAATATATCATCAACATCAGGTACTGAAGGAGATTTGTTTCTCTCTGATGATGTATACCTATCATATGTGAGTAATCAAGAGTGGCTTGCATTTAATATTACTACAAGTTTTCTAACACCTAATATTTATAAAGCCGTTAATTTTAAAATTTAAACTTCAGTAAATTCCTCTGTGGATCAACTTGAATTGGAAGCATTTAATACGTATACTAATGGATTTGAAAAATTAGGATCTATTAATAATACTGTAGAAAACAATAATACCTTTATATTCGATTTAAACCACAACTATTTTGATCAAACGAATAATCTTAAATTAAGAGTAATAGGACATAATTCTACATATAATAGTAATTATAATTTAACCATTGATAACCTTAAATTTGGAATAGCTAGATCAAGTTATACAATAAACGAATCAACATGGCCACAATTTGAAATTATTGGAATAATTGAAATACCTACCTTATATAATACCGAGAGATACAACTGGCTTGCAGGATTAGAAACAGGCGCAGATATTAGTGGAAATTCTGTTTACATCAACTATGATAAAGCTAGGAATGAGGTATATAAAGATTATAAAGGATCTGATTATTCTAATGATTTTGTAACTTCAGTATTAGTTCACGTTGATAATCTAGAAAACCTAACAACCTATAAAAATGACCTTTTACAAGGTCTCTGGCTTGGAACTCTCAGATATTGGTCTATAGTTGATCTAAAAAGCTTCACACTTGAAATAAGAACCAATGTGTATGATTGGTTTTTATGGGTGGAAAGGGGGTTTAAAGATGAAGATGTATTGGAAGAATTTATTGCGTATATTGAAGATAGAGGGTTCCTGATAATCTTTGCATTTACGAAATCATATATGAGCTCCACTTTTAGAACGATTATTAATTTGATTACTTTTATAACCAATGGCTTGTTGATTTTTGCTATTCTGATAGCAATGATTGGTTTAGTTCTCCACAGTCTTCTTTCAACAATGGCTCGTAGAAGAGAAATAGGGATGCTTAGATCAATAGGATTAAGTAAAAGTGGTATAATTCGGACGATTTCAGGGGAAATATTAATCCTGTCACTTTTAGGTGTATTAACAGGTGTTGTTGCAGGTTTAATTCAAGGATTTTTAATGGTGGATTCGATGCCTGGGGGAGGCTTTCTAACAGTCACTTGGACGATTCCATGGTTAACTATTGGTATCCTGGTTTCAACAGTATTAATCACTGTAATTATAAGTTCACTATATCCTGCTAAATGGGCTGCAAATCTAAATATTATAGACGCGATCAGAACAATATAAATTTTAGCTACAAACGAAATGTGGTGATAAAGAAAAAAATGAGGAAAAAAAAAGAACTAAGATCAACAGCACGAGCGGTTAGTATAGATCCAAATATTGTTCTTGATGTGCATGATCTTATAAAAATATATACTACAGGTAATTCTATTGTCACAGCACTTAATAAAGTAAACCTTACTATTAAAAAAGGTGAGTTTATTGCGATTGTAGGTCCATCAGGTTCAGGAAAAACAACTCTAATAAATTGTTTAGGTGCTCTTGACTTTCCGGACTCAGGGAAGATAATATATAATGTAGATAGTAAGGGAATGGGGCTTGATGTAACCCAAATGACCAACAAGCAGCACAAAAAAATGCGATTGAGAAAGATTGGTTTAATATTTCAATTCTATAACCTTTTTCCAATTCTAACAGCTTATGAAAATGTGGAACTCCCCATGGTGATTGATAAAAGGGATGCTAAGGAAAGGGAAGTAAAGGTTAAGAGTCTTTTAAAGAGAATTGGTCTTGAAGAAAGAATGGAACATCTACCCACTCAGATGTCGGGTGGAGAGCAACAAAGAGTCACTATAGCAAGAGCTCTTGTCAATGAACCTCTGATAATTCTGGCAGATGAACCTACCGGTGAATTAGATACCGAAACAACAACCAATATTCTCAAGATTTTTCTTGATCTTAAGAAAGCAGGGGAGTCAATCTTAATGGTTACCCATAATAAAAGAATAGCAGAAACCGCTGATAGAATTATCACTTTAACAGATGGTGTATTTACAGATGAAGTCATTGGTGGAAAAACCCTTGAAGAAATAAACAAATTCTGACTGAGATGATGTAAAAATGAGGAAAAGTAAAAAGAATAAAGAAGTTCAGTTTCTAAACACTGTACTTCAAGAAGTAATGGACCACGAGGAAATGAAACCAGATTCGATGATTCAAGTATTTGATTTAACTAAAGTATATAACATAACTGAGGGAGTTGAAGTTAGAGCTTTAAATGGAGTTAGTTTAGATGTTGAGAAAGGAGAATTTGTTTCTGTAATGGGCCCATCTGGG
>DAOVAG010000204.1 GCA_030671165.1 Candidatus Bathyarchaeota archaeon
GTGCATTCAAGTAGCGACTGGCAGTCCTCTTCCTAAAAATGCAGACGCTGTTGTAATGGTTGAATACACTTCTTTTGAAGGCGGTGTAGTAAACATTCTTCGTCCAGTCTATCCTGGTTCAAATATCTCTCCGAAAGGTGAGGATATAGAGAAAGGAACTACGGTTCTAATGAAGGAGGACCTCTTGATCCCCGCTAAGATTGGGGTTTTAGCCGCGTTAGGGTACACACACATTGAGGTCTACGCTAAACCCAAAGTGATTGTTATTTCAACTGGTAGCGAGATTCGTAGCGTAGGCTCGAAGCTCGAATCTGGACAGATCTACGATGTAAACTCATACACCATCTCAGCTATTCTTAAAGAGAATGGTGCCATCCCAGTATATCACAGTCCAGTTAAGGACAACAATGAAGAGCTCAAATCGGTAATTGCGAACTCGTTAAATTACGAAATGATTGTACTTTCTGGAGGCAGCTCCGTTGGTGAACGGGACTTACTATCTAACGTTGTGGAAGAGATGGGGGAAATTCTCTTCCACGGTGTTCAAGTGAAGCCTGGTAAACCAACTCTCTTCGGTGTAATTCATGAGACACCAGTCTTTGGTATGCCCGGTTACCCTACTTCCTGTTTAAGTAATTCATACCATTTCTTAAAACCCGCAGTTCGTTTAATTGCACGACTTCCACCACATGAGATGAGACGAGAAAAAGCTAGACTGTCTCAGAGGATCGTTTCGACTTCAGGAAGATTACAATTCTTGACTGTTAATGTAAGTGATGGTGTGGCGCATCCCGTCTTCAAGACATCCGGGGCTATTACAAGTATGTCTAATGCTAATGGTTATTTAGTTTTACCTGTAAACTTAGATGTTATCGAGGAGGGGCAAGAGGTCACAGTATACCTCTTGAGATAAAGTGAAGAAAACGTGGATACAACTGAACAATTATTCGTGGAAACCAAAAATTTAAGGTGATACTTGTTCATTAAGTTTAACTCTGGAAAAATCCTAATACACAATCAAATAATTATTACATAAGTATACATATTTATCGTATAGTATCTTTAAAATCATCAAAAATTGTTTGATTGCTAGTTTCCAAGATTAAAGATAAATAACTATAAATGACTTTTATACACCCTAACTATTTACAAGTGGGTCGGTAGTTCAGTGGTACGAACGCCTGCCTCACGTGCAGGAAGTCATGGGTTCAAATCCCATCCGGCCCACCACGAATCAATCTTACACATTATTATTTTTGTTAATAGTCGAAGAGATTCATTTGAATCTATCAAATCTACCCTGTTCTTCTGAAAACCATTCTTTACTTCTTTTTGAGTAAATCCAAATTATCCAATTGACGGTTGACATTGGTAAGAGGTCCAACCCGGGAACAAACTCGAAAAGGGATATTAGTCCGATCCATCCAAATAAAACAAAAGCGATCGCTAATCCTAAGAGATCAAAGAGGTCCCCTATTAAAGGCAGTCTTAAGATCGGAATGATATAATCTAAACTGTCTAAAAAAATGCAGATAATAAGATTAATCAATTCCCTATAAGAGAACCAACGTAAAGCACCAGCCATTATACCTTCACTTTTACTATAATCCTTAAATATTGATATTTGGAACAGTCTTTAATTAACTCTTCCTCCAAGCTCTCATCTATCACATTATTTAATGTTATGTTAAAATTTGACGAAGATCTTCGAAGCATTGAAACAGTTTTTATATTCTTCATATATTAACGAACTTTTGGGAAATATTTCGTTTCAATTACGCTTTAATGTAACTTCTTAATTGGTTTTACAATTCATCATCCTTAAATAATGATTGATAAAATAAAAAAAGATGCATTCAAACATTAAGAGTTAATCTACAACTTTAAACTGATAGATAATTGGTTTTGAAAATATGAAGTGCGATGTTCTACTTCCATTAATTCTCTTTTTTGTTTCTCTGATTACGCTCTTTCTCTACGAAAAATCTGCGTTGAAAGTAAAATCCCTTTTTGGAGAAAATAAATTTCGCACTCGAGATGCAGTTCTCATAGTTTTACTGATGGGTATTATGGTAACGGTTATTGCATTTATCCCTCAACTAGCGATTATGGCTCTTATATTGTTTGTTTATGCTTTGTTCCTATTTTTATTTACATATATACTCTCACCAAAATGGTACTTAGCAATTTTTCCCCCCATCCTGTTCATTTTCTTTTATTTTTTCTATTGGAATATTTATTTGATAGATATCTTTGCAATACTTTTTGTTGTCTCAATCTCCCTTTTTTTGGGGCGATTATTCACGTGGAAGTCCACTATCGCTTTTGTCACATTACTAGTCATTATGGATATTATTCAAGTGTTTGTAACGCAGAATATGGTAGTCTCCGCTCAAAAAATGCTTGACTTACGATTACCTACAATGATCATTGTTCCAACTTTTCCAGTAAAAGGTGAGATAATTCTTGGATTAGGTGATATTCTCTTAATGAACCTCCTTTCTATTCAGACATTGCGAAAATATGGAAAGCGATTTGGTCTCGCATCTTGCATGTCGATAGCGATTGTCTTCTTACTCCTCGAGACTGTTCTCTTAAATTATGAATTGGGATTCTTTCCAGCCACAGTAATGATTTTGAGTGGTTGGATCATTGTATTGGTAACAAGATACCTATACGAGAAATTGTATAACGTATCTTCCTTGAATACTACTGAAAAAGATTAAGAG
>DAOVAG010000162.1 GCA_030671165.1 Candidatus Bathyarchaeota archaeon
GTAATAGGCGCCTCAAATCGAGTAAATGCAATTGACCAAGCTCTTAGAAGACCTGGAAGGTTCGACAGGGAAATAGAGATAGGGGTTCCAGACAAGAAGGGACGTTTCGAGATACTTCAAATTCACACAAGAGGCATGCCCCTCTCTACAGATGTTGAATTAAAAAGACTGAGTGAAATAACACACGGCTACTCAGGTGCTGATATATCAGCCCTATGTCGTGAAGCCGCAATGAAAGCACTACGTCGATATCTCCCCGAAATAAACGTAGAAGAAGAACATATACCACCAACAATCTTAGAGAAAATGGAAGTTACATATAATGACTTTACAACAGCTTACAGAGAAATCACACCAACTGCAATGAGAGAAGTATTCCTCGAGATTCCCACGGTTCATTGGGAAGATGTAGGTGGTTTAGACGAAATAAAACAAGCTTTAAAGGAAGCTGTTGAGTGGCCAATTAAGAATCCGGATGCCTTCACATCGATGGGTATTGAACCGCCTAAAGGCATCCTACTCTATGGACCGCCAGGCTGCGGGAAGACACTGC
The DNA here is from genome assembly GCA_030671165.1 of Candidatus Bathyarchaeota archaeon. Taxonomy (GTDB): domain Archaea; phylum Thermoproteota; class Bathyarchaeia; order RBG-16-48-13; genus JAUWWH01. The sequence goes on from DAOVAG010000162.1 coordinate 554, forward strand.
TCGCTAGAGCTATTGCAACCGAAAGTGAAGCAAACTTCATCAGTATTAAAGGTCCTGAAATTTTAAGTAAATGGGTTGGTGAGTCAGAGAAGGCAATTAGGGAAATTTTCAGGAAAGCTAGGATGGCGTCACCAGCCATAATATTCCTTGATGAGGTAGACTCCATCGTTCCAAGACGTGGCGCAGGTTATTCTAATTCAGGAGTCACACAGAGAATGGTCAGCCAACTCCTAACAGAAATGGATGGATTAATGACCCTACAGACGGTAGTAATCATAGCAGCTACTAATAGGCCAGACATCCTAGACCCAGCTCTAATAAGACCAGGAAGATTCGATAGATTGATTTACGTTCCAGCCCCAAACATAGAAAGCAGACTTGAAATCCTTAAAATATACACAAAAGAAATGCCATTAGGTAAGGAGATAGATTTTTCATACATACAAAAAAATACAAAGGGTTATTCAGGTGCAGATCTAAGAGCTATATGTAATGAAGCTGCTATGAATGCTATGAGACAGAAAAAACAAACCGTTTCTATGGATGACTTTAAAAAAGCAATGGAAACCATAGCGCCAACTATATCCAAAGATGTAGAAACATGGTATCGAAACACGGTTCAACAATTCAAAAAACCGGTTAAAACAGCTACGCCTATAGTATAAAAACAGGTGAAAGAGATGTTTAATATTTGGTATACTCAACCACTCCATACAACAATAGTTGAATTCCTTCAAAAAAAACGAGGCGCCACAATAGATGTTGAATTATACAATGCTTTAAAAAAGAAAGATAAAGATCTAAGTTTTAGACAATTCAACAAGACATTAATGAAGTTGGAGATCGAAAATATCATCCATGTCGCTAGTTTAACGAAGAATAAGAGACACATAGAACTTATCAAAACTTGATATTCACCTCGAAATAAAACATATATTCTTAACAAAGAGTCGGTGAATGCAAGTGGGTGTTCAAATCGGAGATCTAATTCCCAAGAAAGAAATAAGTTTTCAAGAACTATCTGGGAAAATCATAGGCATAGATGGCTACAATGTATCCTACCAATTTTTGGCTAGGATAAGGAATAAAGGAACAGGAAAACTCCTCCGAGATAATAAGGGACAAATAACTTCTCATCTCACAGGAATCTTCTACCGTATAAGCCGTTTTGTAGAGTTTGGGATAAAACCAGTATTTATTTGGGATGGAAAACCTCCGAAATTAAAAAGAAAGACTATCATGAATCGAAGAATTACTAGAGCGAAAGCTAAGGAAAAATGGATGAAAGCTTTAGAGAAAGGAGAAGATGCGATGACATACGCTCAAAGTTCATCAAAACTGACATTAAAAATGGTAGAGGAGTCTATTCAACTCTTAGACTATATGGGGATACCCTCTATTAAAGCTCCAAGTGAAGGAGAAGCACAGTTAGCAAAAATGGTTATGGAAGGATGTATCTGGGCCAGTTCATCGCAGGATTGGGATAGCCTTTTATTTAATTCACCCCGACTAGTAAGAAATCTCTCCATTACTGGTAAAAGAAAACTCCCAAAAAAACAAGTGTATATTAATATCAAACCAGAAATCGTAGAACTAAACAAAGTACTTCAAAATTTAGGAATAACAAGAGAACAATTGATAACAATCGGGATTCTCATAGGTACAGATTATAATATTGGTGTGAAAGGTGTAGGACCTAAGACTGCTCTTCGATTGATAAAGAAATATAAAACTAATAAACGTGTATTGGAAAATGTGAAATGGGAAGAAGATATAGACTTTGAAGAAGTCTTTGATTTTTTTCTTAACCCACCAGTTATCAATAAATATGAGATAAAATGGAAAGAACCTAATGCTGTAAAATTAATGGAATTTATGGTGGAAGAGCATAGTTTTTCTGAAAAAAGAGTAGAGAATGTTATCAATATATTAGAAAAAAGAATGTCTGTACCAAAAACAAAAAAAACATTAGAAGATTTTTTTAATTAACACTTAACAAAGTCCAATGACATATACGTAAGAAAAAATATTTTCTTAATAAACTGAATAAAGCAAAAGAGAAGACCATTTTTATTTAATTCTGAGCAATAGTATTTTTTTGTGGTATCTTACGGGGAAGATAGAGATCTCGTTAATAAAAAAGTCAATTAAAATATGAAGAAGAGAGCCGTTACAAAATTTAGGTTGACTTTTTTTAAAAAAAAACGGAAAAATTGATGTAAATTAGTACAAGTTTTTTATTAGTACTTCAATTTTAACCTTACTTCCTTCTTTAAGATTAAATCTCTTTCTAAGATGAACTGGTGCTATTACCTCAAGGACAGATGCATCATAGTGAGTCCGTTTTATTATTATAACTGCACCGTTTACAGCATCATTGATGATAGCTGGGAAACAACTAACTTTACCGAAGGATCGTTTATCAGCTATAAACCCTTCAATAGTGAATGAGGGATACATTTCCAATTCTTGCTTCTTTCTAAGTTCAGAGGGGGAAAGTTTTAAGTTCAATGTTCCAGGATAAGGACTGAAACCCAATTTTCTCTTTATTTGAAGATGATAACCTTTCTGACCCAGGTAATAACTACCATCTCCAAA
>DAOVAG010000025.1 GCA_030671165.1 Candidatus Bathyarchaeota archaeon
GGTTCTAGATGTTTTCTATCAGCATTGATTAAACATTCTGTATTATTTATGTAAACTTTCATTATATCGATACTATAATCTCCTAAAGCTTCTACTTCAAAATTTATGTATCGTCCATCCATTTCTAAATCCGTTCGAATATTATCAATTAAAATTTCGAATTCTTTCCTCCACAAATTTTCATAAATCTCATGTTTTTCCTCTAAAACATACTTCTCACTTTCACTATTCTCTAACTTAATGATTGTACGTAAAGAGAAATTACTCGGTAAAATGCTCCCCATCCAACCTGTAGAGATCTGGTCTACTTTTTCTAAAATTCCACCATTTGGTTTATACGTCTTGAATCCGCTGTCGTAGTTCCATGCGTTTGGTCCAAACCATTCTCCGTTCCATGGTGCATGTAGGATAATCATAGCTAGATCTTCTGCAATTGTTTTATCATCTAGATTCGATCCATTGCTACATTGGAGCCAACCTCCCTTACCAACCTTGATGTAGACTGGATTTGCCCAATTGGAATCTTTTACTAAACCATAGACGTAGTAGTTATGTGACCCAATGGAACTGTTTAGTATTGTTGTATCTAGATAATAATCACTAATCCAATTTCGAAGCTGGAGCGTTTGGCCGATGCGTGTAGGAATTATTTCATTTGGCCCCCATCCTCTAAAAGCTCCGGGTGTATCCGCAAAGAATTGGTCACTGTACTCTTCATCTTTGGGTCTGTAAGCAGTTCCATTCTTCGCAATGATCCAGTTTGTAGGAGCTTGAGTTGATCCAACACTGATAAATACTAGACCGTGATCTTTCTCCCAATCATAAACAAGCGATTTCTGATATGATGAGTGTGCCTTTATATAACCATCCTCATTTGGGTCTAACAGACATGCTGGTGAGGCATCGTTGAAGATGGTACCTGAAGCATTCATGAGTGGGTTAAATAGTATGATCATGGCATTGTGAGGTTTTGAATCTACTAGATTGTTTAATAGATTCCAATTAATCTTTGTTATATTCATTCCGAGGTTAAAAATCAGATTATAAACTATCTCTGCTCTATCTAAGGTATCTGGTGGCATGATGTATTGGTCGTAGAATAGATAGATGGGTCTTTCTATTTCATTTTGATATGTATTATATAAGAAGAAACCTGAATACGCTGATAAGAATCCATATGAGGAGATATTATAATTAAACGTCATCTTTAATCTTGGTTGATCAGGATATAACACTTCATTCATCACACTGGTGATGTTTAGTGATGCTGTTGGTGATACTGAAGGCGTTTTCACTGTTGATTCTGTCTGAGTTTTTTGGGTTGTGGTTATTGTTATCGTATATACGCTTTCTTGTAGCCAATAATATAAGATAGTGATATTCGTTGATTCATTGGGCTCAAGATGTGGTGAAAAGTTTGTGTATGTAACTATTTTTGATTGGTTGATATAGATGTCTCCAATATCTACTTCAACGTTACCCGATGCTTTAACTTCGATTGTGAAGTATCTCCCGTCATGTTCCAAAAAAGGTGTAATATTTTCTATTGATATCCCTGAAATAATCGTTTTCCACCAATTAATATTATAAACTGCAACAACTCCTCCGATAATTATTATTAAAAGAATTAAGGTGAGGATTCTTTTCCTCCCGACCTTACGGATGAATGTTTTTAATGACAATATTTTTCATCGCTCCCTTAGAGGAATGGCTATATTACTTTAAATGAATAATATTTTTTTTGGTTATTCCCAATTATTAAACCCGATTAACTACTTTCATCAACTTTTTTAAGATTTTAGCTTTTTTTATCCATATAAGATATATTATACCGCTAAATACGGTGGATATTGAGATTAGGCTTCCGATAGAAAAATAGGTTTGACCCGTAAAATAAATTTGAATTACCAAATCCCCCGTCTTATCAACGTAAAACCCATTCATAAATGAGTACGCGACCACTTTTTCTATCTCTTCATTGTTAATATATGCTCTCCATAGTGGATTGAAAGACTCACTGAAAATTAACCAGAACGGTTCATCTGTAGTAATTGTTACTTCATATTCAGTTGGAGTAATTTGTGTGTAATTCAGCTTTTTAAGTTGTGAACTCGGAGGAGAAAATATTTCTTTTAATGATGTACTCTCTTCTGGTTCTTTTAGTGAATAAATTATGATTTCGTCTACATCAACTCTACCACTTCCATCATTTATTATGTTCAATATATGTTCACCACTATTCATTGGAACAGGATCTATTTCATGCCAAACAAAACTTGTCGTAGAACTATTACATTCCAGTTTGGTTATATCTCCATCGTCTACTTGTAAAAGGAGATTTCCATACTCTTTACTTTCTACTGTTCGTACAGCGATTTTATAATTTCCATCTTTTGGGATGAAGATTTTCGTTGAACTCATAGTCAATACATCGGATGTAAGAGTGACTCCATTACTTGCATTACCACCCCATCTTTCAGAAGGGTACCAACCATTCAAATTATGTGCAAATGCAGTTTCGGCTTCTAAAACGGTGATTACTCTAGAATCCAAGTCTTGAATATCATTAAGGGCCTTGTTATACACTGATTCTAACTTTTCAGGTTGAATTGCAGCGATTACATCGATTTCATTATATCCGCTACCGTCATTGGTAAGCGTAATTACATGATTTCCAGAACTAAGAAAAACGTTTTGAAGTTTAATCCAACGTAATCCCGAAGGATAAGGAACATGAGGATATATTTCTAACCCTATGGGCTGTCCATCCATAGCAATTGTTAGTTTCCCTCTATTGGGCCCATATGCAATTCTCATCCAGAGTTCATATTGGCCCTCTTTTTGGGTTACAAGAGGTATATCTATACTTACATTTCCTCTAGTTGTAAGAGTGCTTCCACTGAACATAAGGAATCCTCTGTCAAGTAATTGTGTATAGCTTGTCCAATACTCACTTTGATTAGCACTCGGGAATGCATAATTTGCAAGTTGTAATGTATAATTCCGCCCATATGTCAAAAACGCGATATCTTGAAGTGTTACCCCAGAAAAAATGATCTGATCATATTCTAAATTTAAACGTGAAATCTGATCATAAAAGAGTAGTGTCGATCTGTTAAGTTCAAATTCATTAACACTTAACATAGACGTTATCAAGTTTCTTCCTCCAAAAACAAGTGCAGACTTCTCGTTAGCAAAGATGTGTTGCGAATACTGCAAGTTTTCAAAGATTGATACATTTCCTATTTGAATTGGAACTAAATTCTTCTGTTTTTCAAGGACAAGTTTCTCATTTAGATTTGTATCAGGTTCACTAACGATGTATCGTACGCCCGCAATACCTAACATTGAACTAAGTGAATTTGTTAAGTTGGATCTAAGGAGATTGCCAACGAATGGCGTATAATCCGCTATATACCCTGACCCCCCGACAAATACACCTTTATTATGTATACCAAAGCTGAAAACTCCAAGATCTAAAGTTGAGGATGACCAATTATATTGTGCGTAAAGTCTTTGATAAGGTGTTGTTACAATTCTGTAATCTCCGGGTTGATCTCCAATCCACTCAAAAGGTTCAATATACTCATCTGGCCAAGTGTATACTTGGAAACCTTCGATACTTCCAACCCAAGAATAAAGAAAAATGATAATTATCACAATTACTACAAACAATGTTTCGAGGACTCGATACTTTCCACAATACACTTTGATACTTCTCAGAATTGAAGAAGGAGCTTGTTTCTCTAAATCAAAGCCTATCCAGGATCGGATTCTTTTAGAACAAGAATCAACTGTTATACTAATCAAGTAAGAGTATGCTAGTGCAGTCACCATTAGAAATCTACCTCCCACCCTAAATGTTGAGTATCCGGGAACATGAGTCCATAACCATGTAAAGACCTCAAAAGGCAGTCCATTTGGCCCTAATGCCAAAAACGAAGCAAATAAAGCAACTATCGTAAAAAATTTTGTCACTTTGTCTCTCTTAAATATCAGAGCCGTAAATGCTAAAGCCGGAATAATTAACATGAAAAAGTTTAACCCTGTTTGTTGAAGATTTGGAATTTCCCAAAAAGGAATCCTCTGCCCAAAAATGTTCTCAGAAGAGCTTCTTATGGATAGTGCATCAATTATGGAATTAAACCCAAATTGAAACGCATCATCAATACTGTGATAAACACGAAATAATACACTTGAATTGTTTACAACAAACATTTCGGGAACTATCCAATAAGCAGATAATAATAAACAGATGACCATTGCCGATAAAATTCCAACTGTCCCCTTAATACGTGATGTCAAATTAAGTTTGATCTGAAAACTTCGAATGAAAATGTATACCACTGCCAATAAACTCATGATATATACCGATTGAGACCTGGAATCTAAAAAAAATAATAGAACGATCGATAAGATTAAAACATTCTTTATGTTCGGAAGTCGTATAACCTTTTCCAGCGTTAGAAGAATAAGAGGAGTCAAAGCATAACCAAATGCTATAATGAAATGACCCTCTGAGATATGTTCGCTTAAGAAAAATTGGTTATACATATAGAAAAGAGCTGCAACAAATGATCCCGATCTACTTTTGAAAAGATTATATGTAAACAGATACATCGAAAAACTTGCTAAAGGAAATAGGAGAAACAGCATCATCTTTGTTATTAATGTCACAAATCCCGGTAGTGAAGAAAAGATAATGCTCACTACACTGCTTGCTAAGAATATTGGTATTGGTAAATTTGTAGTTAAACCACTTCCTTGAAACGATGTCCACGTGAATAACCAAGATTGAAAATTCTGTTCTAGATAAGACCACATTGACATATATGTTTGAATACCTAAAGAATCCGTTCCTTTAACGAAATCAAGATTTAAAGTGAAAAAAGATCGACATGTAAATGCTGAAAGGATAAATAGACATAGCAGATCAAATTTAGTACTCTGTATAAACTGTACCATTGAAAGCTTAATGGTACTCCTTTTTTCCCTTCCTAAGAATATATAATATTTTAACGGGGGTCTAACCAACTTGATCAAATCACTTTTAAATTCGGAAAATTTTTTTATCCAAAGTTTTACTTACAAGCGGTGGTTGTTATATAATAATTAATTTCATTGATATAATACATGCGATATTCCTCATGTAACTCATATTTTTATTATCGAACTGAAATATAACTGATAAAAAAATGATATCTCCCAAATTTATCTATCTACTTAATATATTGAACTTAGAGGTGTAAGAATGAATTCAAACTTGCATCTAACGAGTTAACAATTTAAAAAACTGGTAAACTAGTGACCTTTTAGTCATAGTTCCTTTTTTCCGGTTTCCTTCTTGTTCTACGGAAAATTAGGCGTATTTTAAACGGATAAGCCTTGAGAAATTCATGATCCAATCAATAATTCTTGTAACACTATATCTTCTCTCACCTGAATGTCCATTAAATTCGTACTCTCCAATCTTAAATTTCATCTTTGTTGCCCAATATAGTAACTCTATATGGACGAAATCACCATTACTTTTAACGTGATCCCACGGAATGGAAGTTAAAACTTCCTTCCTAAAACAGACAAAACCACACGTTGGATGTTCAACAATATCATTCACAAGAAAGAAATTCGCTAACCAACAAGCAAATCTCCTCTCTTGTTTCCATTCCGCCTTTTCGTTTCCGACACACATGTCCATCTTTTGTTCTCGGATAACATTGAACATATTTGCAAGTTCATGAACCGGATGATCTACATCCATTTCAAAAATGTAATCACAATCATAAGTATGCGCGGCTAAATACAACCCTTCCACGAGGCTTTTACCATATCCCATCCGTTTTTTTCTTGGTGGAACAATTGCTCCCGCGGTTAAAGCTAATTTAGAAGTGTCTTTATCATCGCATGGACAAATGATAAGTGAGTTTGGAAAAATGTTTTTAACACGATTTACGATACTAGCTACATTCCCTTCTTTATAAGCAGGAATTACTATTCCAACTTTCAACACTTTTTCCTCTGCTCTCTATTACATTTCATACTTTTATTTACATTCTTGCTTATTAGTTATATCTCATTTTTTAAAAAAGAAAATTTGTAAATATTAATATTTATTCATATATGTGAACCTATAGTTATATTGAGTAACAAATCTATATTGTCCTTTAGAGGTAGATTAAATGACCGGTGAGAAGGTTTTAGTTACAGGTGGTGGGGGATTTATCGGTAGCCACCTCATCCCAAAGCTTGTAGAACTGAATTATGATGTTTATTCTCTCGATAGGTATGTAACCGGAAGGTATGTACTTGGTGGTCAACGATCAGTTAAAACTGTTTTTTGCAATTTAAATGATTACTTCTCCGTTAGAAAAAACATTCGAGATATTAAACCAGAGTACATTATACATTTAGCTGCTCTAAGCGCCGTCTCTTTCTCTTATGATCATCCACTAGAAGTTCTTGAGACTAATTTTCTCGGTACAGTAAAATTAGCTGAAGCATGTTTACAGGAAGTTTCACACTTTAAACACTTCTTATTCGCTGGAACCTCTGAGGAATATGGCAACCAAAAACATGTTCCGATCAAAGAGAACGCTGAGTTAAACCCAAATAGCCCTTACTCTGTGAGTAAAGTAGCTGCAGATAAATATCTTCAATACTTGCATGATGCATATGATTTCCCAGTAACAATTTTCCGTAATTTTAATACTCATGGTCGCAAGAAAAATACGCACTTTGTAGTTGAACGAACAATTGTACAGATGCTTAAGGGTGAAAGAGTTTTACTAGGCGATCCAACACCTGTTAGGGATTTCATGTACGTTGATGATCATGTTAATGCTTACCTCACTTGTTTAGGAAATGAAAAAGCTATCGGTGAAGTATTTAATTTCTGTACAAGTCGAGGTGTATCCATTGAAGAGTTAACATTGAATCTTCGAAAATTTACAGACTTTAAGGGTGAAGTCATTTGGAATACAATACCGGCAAGACCATTAGATATTGATGTGTTAATAGGTGATAATAGTAAAGCAAAAACAGTTCTAGGTTGGACTCCTAAATACACTTTAGAAGAAGGTTTAAAAAAATCAATAGATTATTGGAAAAATAAACTATAATAATAACTGAATTAGGTTAAAGTTTTCAAAGATACTTAGATTGTATAGTTTTCTAAAGTTTACAACTGAATGTATGATCTAAATGAACCTATATGTACATAATTACTGTTTCTCTTTTTTCTCCACTTGAATGATTATCTCTCTCGTATGAAGATTTTTTTAATTAATTGTAATGGTTTTGAAAAAGGTTTCGGTGCTATCTTTTCAATTTCATTAAAATCTTGTTCTTTTAATGCACGAACTAAAATCAATATCACACTATAGGTTGAGATACCGATTCCAATCTCGATGATGATATTTATCAATGAGTTATCTGATACGACTCCCGAATAGTAAGATTCGAATAAAATTAGTGGGATAATCATTATGCTAGATGCAAGGAGCGGTTTCCACAATATATCTCTATCAATTTTGATTTTAAGCCTTTTACGTAATTCATAAAATGCATATGTGAATCCCACTACCATTGTTGCTGCTTGTGCAATAGTTGAGCCTAATACGTTTAAGATTGGTATTAATGTAATACTTATCAAAATATTCGTTAACAATGTTGCCAATGTTGTCTTAATGAAGACTTTTGTTTCTCCTATCGATTGAAGAGCTGATCCTACAACGGCTCCAAAAGCTGAAAATATTGAAAATATTGCTAGTATTGATAATAATACGTTTCCTAATGCATATTGCCATCCGTAAAGTAGAGCCATAGCTGTTTTTGAGATTGTTGCCAGACCAAAAGCTGCTGGAAAGATGATAATCGCTAGATAGCGCATGGTCTTTGAAATCGCTTCACTTAATCCTTTCGTATTTGTTTGGCTGAATAATTCTGAAAATGCTGGGAGTGTTATGACACTCAATGTGATCCAGATAAGCGCCAGTGTATGTGATCCTCTAATAGCGAAATCATAGATACCCAACATTTCCAAGTTTGATGTGAGTGCTAAAAATATGATACGATCTGCCCATGTAGAAATCGTTCCTATCAACGTTGTAATAAAGAGAGGTATACTAAATGTTAATAATTGGCGTGAACTATAGGATTTTTCCGTTTTAGGTAATGTTCCACGATAAAATGATGCTACTAGTATTACTCCTATTACTTCTCCGATTAACCACCCTATAACAACGCCCAATAAATTGAAATTCAATAAAATTAACGTTATACCAATTACCCGATTGGCTATTACAGCTAACGTAATCGTAATCGAATATTTTCCGAACATTTGTAGACCGCGTAGAATTGCGAGGTATGTAGTTTTTATCGTTGCGAAGAAACCTGTTGTACATGAGATTATTACTAATAATTTAATTGATTGATCAATTTCGAATAAAAATTGTAATGTGACGAGGATTCCTACAAGTACTAGTGTAGATATGAGTATAACTAGTCGAATTGTTCTTTTTGCAACGGCGGAGGCATTTTCTTTATCATTTTTACCCATAAATCCGGATATATGTTTTGTGGCTGCAATGGGTAGCGATAAATGCGCTACAATAATATAAATGGATGAAATAAAAGAAAGGGTAGATATGATCCCAATTTCAGCCTCTGTTAATGATCTTGCAAGAATTGAGTAATAAATCAAACCAATTGCGAATTGTGAAACACTCTGTATTGCCACATAAATGGCT
>DAOVAG010000152.1 GCA_030671165.1 Candidatus Bathyarchaeota archaeon
GCTTCGTGATGTTGTTCATCCACATCCATAGAAAGAGAGAGAGAAATTTCACACAAAATCCCTGTTGTTTTGTCAAAATATGCTCGGTAAGTTAAGGTTACCACTTAAGTTGCTGACAAATCGATATAATTGACAGTTCTAGATACACCTGCATATTCTCGGGAGATTGTCCCTTTGATAGATGCATCTTCTACGACAATAAGAGGCGCTATGATTGAGTCGCCTTCTTTCAAGTCTGCCTCAACAATAAATCCTACTTCACGTGCATCAACCGTATCTAGTTCTTCTGTTCCGTCAAGATAATGCGTTGTGATCTCAAGCATGATATTGTCACCAGTAATATTCTTGATATCGATCCTAAACCATTCTAAGTCTATGTCTCCGAGGTTTTTCAGAAGCTCTTCAGATCCTTCGATAGTTGTAGAAGTAACTTCATATTTTGCCCAATCATCTTCCTTCACTCCAATCGATGCAAAGCTGACGGGAACAAGTATTATAGATGTTGATAGTACAAATATTACAAAAAGTAAGAATTCACTTTTTGAAAAACTCTTCATAAGTTTGTACATGTTTCTAAGTCTGAAAAATTAGATACATTTAAGGATTTCTAGTAAGCAAAAAGGAATTTCATGCACACTATATTGTTTCCTCGTCTCTAAGAAAAATTGGTGTCATCAGTCTTTTCATCATCGCCTTGATTCTCGTTATCTCTAGAAAGCCTAAGGAACAGTAGAGTGCACAACTTCGAGGATGATAACTTGCTCTTGCGTCTTTCTTAGTCTCCTTTAAATGTGAGTATAGTAGTATTTTTATTTCCACAGTTCCCTTTTTCTATTTACTAGGTGATATATGTGAAATGTGTAGCCATCCAATCGAGTCCTAATCTTAATGGGTTAACAGCACGTCTTGCCCAGGCAGTCCTAAGAGGAGTAAAATCCGAGAATGGATCCATTGAACTGATTCATCTCAATAACCTCGATATTAAACAATGTATCGCCTGTGATAATGGCTGGGGCATATGTAGAGAGAAAAATCTATGTATCCTTGAGGATGATTTCGAAGCTTTAAGAAAGAAAATTACCGAAGCAGATGCAGTTGTCTTTGCAACCCCTGTTTATTGGCACGACGTCAGTGAATCAGCCAAGAGATTTTTAGATCGCCTACGCCGATGTGAGTCTTTTACTTTCAAAACGTTTACAGGTAAAAAAATCATTGGGATAGCCTCAGCTGGTGGGAGTGGTAGAGGAGCTGCTCGAGCTCTTTACAATCTCGAAGATTATCTTCGAAGACTTGGATTCGAGATCTTTGACCTCGTCCCGGTGACACGATTCTCAAAAATTCACAAGTTCAATATGTTAATGGAAGCTGGTAAACGCCTAGTGAGCGAATAATCTGGAAAGAACTCACTATTCACGCATTTAAAATTAATACATCTTCTCTTCGATGCAACCCCCCTACCAACGTGAATGATCACATAAATACTAATTTACATTAGGCTTTTTTGATTTGAAAAAACAGAATTTTAAGGAATTATTTACCGAGTATGTAGCACAGTTCCAAGGAAAGACCGGATTCCGTGATTCGCTCATGGAACGGGACCACATGAAGGCCTTCGATGAGTTACTGAAGGTTTGGTGGGACGAATATGATTACATGGAGAAATCCGGATTCACAGTGCTTAGCATCATGCACCTTGTAGCTGCAGTTCACAATAAAGCTCACATTGAATATCTCCGAGAGAGATTACAAAACCTTCAAAAAGAATTAGACAAAGCAACTAATAATCCTGAAAATAAGTAAAACGGAAGCTCAATTGTGTTTCGATCTGGCCCTCCATTGTTATCACACTCTCTTGAAGAATCGTACTATCTCAAAGAGTTATGCTAGAGCATCTAACTCACTGATCCTTCCATCACCCTTTTTCATATTGTATAAGACATTTAAAGGAAAACGGTACAACCTATTTTTAAAAAGAATTTTGTTAATTATGAATCTTCTTTTCAATCTAAAATTATCGATATCACTGAAAACGACGAATTCGAGACTTATCATTTTATAGTCAACGAGAATTCATTAAAGATAAATTTGAAGTTAACCTAAAGTATCAGTTCATTCTGCTATAGAGAACAAAACACCATCATATAAAAAAAAATAAAAAAAACGTAGAAGATTAGAAATCATATAAATGATTTCTGAGAAACCTGATACTTATTTCTAATATCTCCTAAATTCTCTTCTCGGTGGTCTATGTTTTTGATAGCATTCTCTACAATAGACTGGCCTTCCTTCTGTGGGCTTGAATGGTACTTCACATTCGTTTCCACAATCAGCACAAGTTGCCTTATGCATTGTTCTTGGCCGGTCATAGTTTCTATAACCCATTTTTCTTCACTTCTTTTTTGTTATTATACATTAGGTCACAAAAAATAATGTATACAACTCGAAATATACACCTTCTAATTAAACTTATGCTTTTTTTCTTCATAAAACAGGCTTATCCGAAGCTTAAAACTCCCTCAAAAATAGAATTAGACATATAACCTTCACAATTATCTGTCTTGTTAATCTATTTAGAATAGGAATCTTTCATTGATCAGACGGTTTATGCGTTCGTGTGAATCTCCAATAGAAGAGTGGGATATCTTTCATCGCAAATTCCGATCTGAACTCGCATTCTCTGCCATAGCCCACAATTAGACTTCGATATATCTAATGACTGAGAAATTTTTCTATCTCAAACAGTGATGATTTTAAATGATAAAAAGCATATCAAAAGAAGCAGAGTGGAAGCATTATTACACCTTGATGTTTCTTGTCCTAAATGTCGGCTTGAGATGACGGAATTAATAATCAACAAGGCAGACGGGAAGCAGAATCATATACGAATCCCACAAGAAGTGCATACAATACATTATCAAGATCACGAAACAGCAACAATGTAGATGTTTAGTATTGTGGTCTTTAACGGGAAGATTAAACCGCCCCACACTCAACCAAACAACTACGAATCATCCACGCCAGACCCAACCCCAGCACCCTCAACAACAGACAACGTACCCTTCCTACCAAGCCTCAACTGAGGCTCCCCCTTATACTTAAAAATGTAACAATTCTTAACCTCAATCAAATCCCCAACATGAACTTTATCAATCTGATCATTCCACAAACTAAGCCTCACCGACCCAGTCTCATCACTAATCTTAATATT
>DAOVAG010000210.1 GCA_030671165.1 Candidatus Bathyarchaeota archaeon
GATCAGATAAAGAATTGGAAGAAATTGTAAAAATAATGGTTCTTTTAAGTAAAGAAAGAGCTAAACTAAATGAATTATATGATAAACCAGGTTTAGATCTGATGAAACGTGTACGTGAGGGTATGATCAGATATATGGTTGTTTTAAGCGAACTTCGTGCTCGAAGGAAGGAGTTCTTGGATCATTGGTTTACTGATGAATATTGGATAGGGGAATGGAGTCGAATTCTGCTTGATTTATCACCAGAAAATAAAATGGTTAAGTTTGGCTTTGATGATATTAAAGCGAAGGATTTTCTGTTCCTACTATTACTAGAATTAGCTGCTGCTGATGATGCTTCAAAAGTTGAAAAACCTATGGTACGTTTACAACCAATCGAGAATAAGGAAGCATTTATAATAAGTCCCACAGAAGCTGCTGCAGAAGAATATAAGGTACAAATAGACAGAATAATGGATAATACAGTGACCTTTACCCAATGGGTAAAAGACACATTGGTTTCATTAAGAATAGCTAGTTAACAAAGGAAAGAATAGGTGATAATAATGAGTGATGATCGTCGTTTATGGAAAATTGTGCTTGTAGGTGATGGAGCTGTCGGAAAAACATCTCTTAGAAAACAGTACTTAGGTCAAGGATTTGATACTGACTATTTGAGTACCATGGGAGCTGATTTCGCCCTTCACGATACAACAATAGAAAATACACAGATAAGGTGGCAGATTTGGGATCTTGCAGGACAACCAGTCTTCAAAGATGTAGTGCGGGCATATTACACGAAGATCTTTGGAGGTGTTCTTGTTTATGATGTGACAAGACGCCAAACCTTTGAAAACGTTGAAAAATGGCTCAATGATATGTGGAGCCACTCTGGAAGGGAGAAAAATGTTCCTGTTGTTCTCATCGCAAATAAAATTGATTTACGTGAAGAAGGAGCTGAAAGTGTTTCTTCCGATGAAGGTAAAGCATTAGCGGAAAAGGTTGGAGTTTTTTTCCTTGAAACTAGTGCCAAATCTGGTGATGGTGTAGATGCAGCGTTTGCAAAATTAGGAAATTTAATACTACAATATACTTCCTAATCTTCCCTCTTTTTCCCAATAACTGCTTAAGCAGTTCATGATGAATCTAAACTAAATACAATATTTCGAGATTTGTCACGTGATTTGCCTTGTGATTTGGTTAACAAGTTTCTATTATGAAGTTCGTTTAAATACTGACTTGTTGTACTTCTGCTTCTCCCTATTTCTTCCGCAACCTCTTGAGTTGTCATAGGCCTATTTTCTTTGGCAAGAACCTCATACGCTCGCTCCAGCATCATATCCTTCTCATCGAAGTTAACTTGAGGAATTGAATTAAGTTTCGTGACTTTTGATTCTGGAGGGTTAGGTGATTCATGTAAACTTCCCTCTAAAACCGAAATTCTATTATCAAGAAGGCCTATTCTATCATTTAATGATTTAACAACAGATAAAATCTTATCAAGCTTCTCATCAGACAGATTTGTGTTTTTATTTGATGAACCCATAAATATGTTCGCCAATTATCGCGGTGGTGTAACTTACATAAAAAGTTTAAGATTCCGGAACTGAGGAAAATCTCCTCGGTTTTCAACTAATTCACCTAAGTAATGCTTACTTCTCATTCATTTAACAATAAGTTAATGGTTTCAACCTACAAAATAGTTAGTGAAGACAATTTTAACAGTGAAAACTTTAAATCACCAGTCTTGTAACTTATCTGTTGTCTTTTGAAATGGAAACGTTTAACATTATTATATTAAGTGAATGAGATTCATTTTTCAGTCAAAAAAGCGTTTTAATGTTGAAAATAATCAAAAGACAAAGGTTTTAAGGAGCGATATGTAATTTGGATATTGATGAACAATGTCTCAAGGTGCAGGTTATTTATCACATCAAGCGCTTGAAAAAGTAATAGAATCTGTTGGAAAACATAAGGGAGTATATGGAGCTGTTTTAACTGATACCGACGGATTACCCTTACAATCAAGTCTTCCTCCAGAGGATACTGAAAGAGTTGCAGCACATGTTGCTTCTCTTGTAGGAAAGGTTAAATATATTTCAAAGGAGATTTCTCAAGAAATAGCTCGTAGCGTTCGGCTTGAGTTGGAAGTCGGAGATGTTGAGATTATTCCTGATTATGACTCTGAGATCATTATTGTCGCACTAGTAAAACGAGAAAGTAGTACGATGACGCTTTCTTCTAAAGATTGATTCAAGGTGAATAGAATGGCTGGCGAAGAGTATGTTATTCCTTCAGTGTTACAAAACACGATCAAACGATTAGCTGCAAGACAGGGTGTGAAAGGGATTCTGGTATGTGATGAGGATGGATTACCTCTTCAGAGCAATTTACCACAATCAGATGCAGAACGAGTTTCTGCTCATGTAGCATCACTTGTAAAAAAAGTACGTAGCGTCTCTGATGCGTTGAATCACGGGAAATTGCAAAGCGTATATGTTGAGATGCCCCAATCTGAAATCATCATTACTCCTGATGAATCAGCTGGTTTCACAATAGTGGTGCTTAAAGACAGATCTTATTAATCAGAATTCAACGTGGGAGAATCATCTTTTTGATAAGAATGTACCTTTTCTAAGTGAATGTATTTCTTGAGAAGAGCGAGAAGCTTCTCGA
>DAOVAG010000132.1 GCA_030671165.1 Candidatus Bathyarchaeota archaeon
GGACGAGACTTCATCGTCCATGGAGTTAAGCGATTAGTAAACCTCTTCAGGAAACGAGTTAGCGTAGAACGAGTGTTCAGCAGAGCTAAAGAATGGCTTCTCCTAGACCACCTAAGAGTTAGAGGACTAGAACAAGCCTGCATACACACCTGCTTAAGCTTCACAGCAATGATAACAGTAGCCCTAACAGCAACTATACAACACAAACCACGCTTCATCAGAAGCATAAAACACTACACTATTTGGTAACACTGAACTGAGAGACGTCAAGCAACGTCAAGTCCAGCATAAACCATCAACAAAAGAAACTTGAAAAAAATCATGATCCTCCAATTCTAAGAGACAACCACCTAAAAAGAAGAAACGACAAGCAGAGAACCAGGCAAAAACTCAATCAAGAAGCAATTTTTAAACAGCCTAGCGCGCTTTTGTCTTCCAAAATGATGTAGGATTCGTATTCACTATGCCTTTGTATGAATAATACCTTTATGAATGGTACAAAAAGAAGATGTCACATTAGATTTTCTAGTCTTTTGATCAGTTTAGTCAAGTCCTTTCTTATGTGCATCTTCCTCCTCAAAGTCTTCTCCTTTAGCCTCTCATCTTCACTCTTCTTCCACTTTTTGACATCCTCCTCATATCTTTCAAGTTCTTGCTTGAGGTTGGAGAAGGCCTCCTCTTCACTCCTATAATATCTGTGGAAGTTGAGGATCAGAGTAGACTTCCATCCTGTGCCAAGAAGTTCAACGTAACCTTCACCGCCTATCTCTTCTTCACTCAATCTCTTATCCAAGGCCTTCAAGTTATCTATGAGTTGTGGGAAGAAGTTCTCCTTTAACTCGGCTACAGCTACCTCCTTCATCTTTCTCCAACGCCTTTGTGAGACCAAGAGATAGGATGTGCCTAGAATTGCTAACATAATGTATGCTATATCTATCGGTTCCAACGACCATCAAATCACTAATTTGCCCGTGGAATAATATATACCTATCCAATAGTGACTCTTCTTTGCGAATTTAATACGTGTCAACTGAGTAGGCATAAATATTATTTTTTCTGAAATACCATATTCACCAGCTAACCTTTTTATTTTCAGCTTTTCACAAGCTCTACGTGTCTCTTATTCTTTGTTAAACTCGATACATAGATAATGCCTTCTATCTCTAATTTCATTAATGTCTTGTTAAAGGCCCTGAAACTCAAGTCTCTATCATCTTTTTTTAAGGCCTTGAATAGCTCTGTGTCTATTACGGCTCCGCGTTTCCCCTGAAGGAACTCAACGATGATCGTATAAAGAGGTCGAACTCTCCAGATCTTAGACAATTATTTCACCAGCTTAACCATATATTTCAACAAGATACTGCTCTGAAGAGATACAGAACAGAGAAGTCAGAAATAATCGAGTTTGGGAAGAAACTAATGGCGGACTTGGACCAAGAGATCAAGCTTCTCAAAGAAGAGCTTATGAAAATTCCCTAATTATGTCTCAGCTTCTTCTCTTCTTCTTCATCTTTCCACGGTCAACCTTCTTCCGCTTCTTCTTTTTAGGCCCCCGATCCTTATTACGATTTTTACCCATCCTTATTCAACAAACCATTTATTTTTTGGGCAGAATTGTTCAAATCCTAAATCAAGTTTACACCTATATCCATCTTCGTCTCCACATTATTCATCAACCACTAATATATCTGACCAATGTCCACAATCTAATACTGCACAATATACAATAATGTCCTCTGGTAGTCTTTTCTTATCTCCTACTTTAATATTCTTAGACTTACATTTAGGACAATGGTCCATATGTTTCATCCTCAAACCCACTATGCATATGTAATGAAATCTGTCCTAACTTGAATATTTTGCTTTCTCAACATGAAGGGGGGCAATTGCTAGTACATTCAAGAAATATGCGAGGCATGTTTAGAAGAAGAGTAAGTCAGACCATAAACTAGCGTGGTGAACTCGATGTATTAGTTTCCTCAAACTTCCCTTTTCCTAAACTCCAACGTCCCTTTTCCAAAATCTTCTTCTTCAAATCCTCACTAACCCTTTCAAAGGCAATCCTCATGCGCGACCAATCCAACAATTCCCACCAGTACTTTAAGTTCGGATCGTCCTTATGAGGACAATGTTGTTCATGAGACAGCTTGTACCCTTCGACAGCAAAATCCTGGTTACAATACTGACATTCAACCATCATAAATCATCTTGTCGTAAGCAATATATCTCATTTTGTATTGTTTCTTGATAAGTTTTTGGACAAGAATTATTTCGTCATTTTCGAGTTTAATGTTCCAATGTAAATTCATGATAGAGGCGATAATAAGGTACATCGTACTCTTTATCGTAGCTTTCAGCTTGATGATCATAAACGTCTTTAACTTGTTTCATATTTCGCTTGTTCATCTAATTCAACCTGAGATGAATTTTTCCATAATAATTTCATCGATATAGTTTCCTTGGATTCTATATTGCTTTTTTCTGATATCTTGAGTTTGAAAGTCGAATTTCTTGTAAAGATTGATTGCCCGTGTATTGGTTGAGAAACAGCTTAGGGTTATTTTTTCTATAAATGAACTTGGATAGAAGGTTTTTATATTTTTTCCACTAAAGGTATCATGATAGTTATGAGAGTGAGAAGAGCTTCCGCTTGGGGTTTTCATCCTTTTAACCCTGATGAAGAGGAAAGAGAAATAGAACGTTCTTTTCTATCAAAGGATGGTGTGGGAGAAAAGGTACAGCTGTCTGAAGAAGGAGAACGAAGGATACTCGGTGCAGTAGTTCCCCATGCAGGATACGTTTACTCAGGACCAATAGCTAGTCATGTTTATTACCAACTGGCGGAAGATGGAGCTCCAGAGACCTTTGTCATACTTGGTCCAAATCATCGTGGATATCCAGGTTTTAGTGTAATGCTTGAGGGAATCTGGAGAATGCCTCTGGGCGATGTAGATGTTGATTCGGATCTTGCGAGAGCAATAGTTAAACACTCTCAATTCGTGGATATTAATCCAGACGCTCATGATAGAGAGCATTCAATAGAAGTTCAATTACCTTTTCTACAATATATTTACAATGCTAACTTCAAGATTGTTCCGATAACCGTAGGATATAGTGATTATGGTATGTGTAAAGATGTCGGAATTGCAATTACACGAGCAATAAGAGAGACAAAAAAAGACACCGTCATAATATGTAGCACTGATTTCACGCATTATGGTTCAACATATGGCTATGCTCCCGTTGGAATGAGACCGTTTGAAAAAGTGTTAAAATGGGTATATGATGTCGATAATTCTTTAATTGAAACAATTCTTTCGCTTGATTCTGAAAAGTTAGTCAAGACAGTTGATGAAAAACAGTATACGATGTGTGGTTCCCTTCCAGTGGCTACAATGATAATTGCGACTAAAGAATTAGGAGCAAAGAAGGGCAAACTTTTGAAATATGCAACCAGTTATGACACGCAAGGATCAACGGATGTGATTGTGGGATATGGAGCCATAGTAATAACGAAGAGTTAAATAATAAAAAATTTAACTGAACCATGGTGATATAAAGAGTTGGACGTTTTTATCTTTACACATGGGGATACTGACGGTAT
>DAOVAG010000069.1 GCA_030671165.1 Candidatus Bathyarchaeota archaeon
TGAAACGGTTGCGTTAAGGTACTTCAATGTCTATGGACCCCATCAAGGGTACAATCCGTACAGCGGTGTAATAACCACATTCATCCAAAGACTCATAGAAGGTAAACCCCCAATCATATATGGGAATGGAGAACAGACAAGGGACTTTGTTTACGTTGAAGACGTTGCCAAAGCAAACCTACAAGCACTAACAAGTGAGAGTGCTGCGGGGAATACCTTTAATGTTGGAACGGGAAAAGCGATAAAAATATGCGATTTAGCAGAAACATTAATGAAGTTAATGAATGTGAGATCAAAACCTGTATATGAGGAGAAACGTGAAGCTGATATTGAATTTATTTATGCTGAAACTTTGAAGACGTTTAAAATTTTAGATTTCAAAGCTGAGACACCGCTAAAGACGGGACTCAAAAAGACAATAAACACATTCACATAAGACAGAAAAAAATAGATAACGAGATCTTACTCAACTCTTTAATGTTTTTTACAAAAAAAAACATGTTCATTTGAGAGGATTATCTTCGCAAATATGATGGGTCTACTCGGATTTTAAACTATGTACGACTAACATTAGTAAGATGTTGAAGTCTGTGGAATGGTTATCAGATGATTACAGAATTGTAAATATTTGAGAAAATGACGGAGTGACGTGGTTAGGAGTTGGAGTGGAAAGTTTTTATCTGTTCACAAATGAAATGAACATCCTCCATTTTCAGATTTGGATGCATCGGTAAGCTTAGACAGGTCTTTCCATATCTTTCACTTACAGGAAAGTCTCCTTCTTTAAAACCGTAAAGGTTGCGGTAGACGGGTTGAAGGGGAATCGGGATTGGGTAGTGTACTCCACATTCTATCCCAGTTTTTTTAAGCCTACTCTGTAATGCGTCTCTCTGTTCAGTTCTGATCACAAATAGATGAAAAACAGGGGTTATATAGGAAGAGCCTTGAGGTGGAAGTTTAATTAACTCTTCTAGTTCTTTAAGCTCCCGAAAGTATTGCTTTGCGATGATAGTGCGTTTTTTATTCCATTCATCAAGTCTTTTGAGCTGAATCCTGCCTATTGCAGCGTTTATTGAGTTAAGTCGGGCTGTGTAACCTATTATGTCATGTTCATATTTAGCGGTTCTACCTGAGTTTCGAAGCTTAGCAGCTGTATGAGCTATTTCCTCATTATCAGTGGTGATCATTCCGCCGTCACCTAATACGGACATGTTTTTTGAAGGATAAAATGAGAAGCAGCCGACATCACCTATGCTCCCCACTCTCTGGTTCCTATATACAGCTCCATGGGCTTGGCAGGCATCCTCCACAACGTATAGTTTCCGTTCTTCAGCAATATCCATGATTTTATCCATTTCAGCAGGAAACCCGTAAAGGTGGACTGGGAGCAACACTTCAGTATCGTAAGTTATACTTTTCTCTAAATTGTCAGGATCAATATTATAGGTTAAAGGATCGATACCAGCAAAAATGGGGATTCCACCTGCATGAAGTATCGCATTTGCTGATGCGATGAATGAAAAAGTTGAAGTCACCACACTAACACCGTGCTCTACACCACACGATATCAAAGCGAATTGTAGAGCGTGAGTTCCAGAACTTACCGAGACAGCATACTTAGTTTTCACATACTTTGCAAACTCTTCCTCGAACTTCCAAACGTTCTCTCCTGAAATATGTCTATCGTTTTCAAGAGCATCCAAAGCAGCAGCTTTCATCTCCTCATCGAGAATAGGAGAACCAAGACTAATCTTACGATTTACCATACAAATCACCCAACTCCGAATAATACCACATGATAATAGACTCTTAATAATACTTAAACATCAATGTCACTTCAAGATCTACCATTTTTTCAAATACTACTGAAAAGATTAAGATCGTTAATGTACGAGTAGTTTGGGTGCATTTATAACCTCTTTTTGAGTCGGCATTTCCTTTAGCATGTCAGAGATTCCTTCGCGTAGAGTCCACTTCGGTGAATAACGGAGCAAAGTTCTTGCTTTGGCGATGTCGTAGAGGAATATTGGATAATCAAAGCTGCGACTTGGCTCAATTTTAGCATTCAACGTGGAACCTGAGAGAGAAAGACAGGCTTCACATGCATCACGTATGTTTACAGCGCGACCGGTCCCTATGTTAAAGGTCTCATTAATGTACGGCGTCTCTAAAGCGAGCAGATTTGCTTCCACAATATCCTTGACATATGTGAAGTCGTTTGTCTGTTGACCTCCATAAATTAAAGGCGCTTCACCTTTAGGAATCTTATTGTACATCCAATCACCGATAGCTCCCCAACTCTTGAGAATACCGTAGATGTAGCCATATCGTAAGATAACGTGTGGAGTTAATTTCTTGTAGTTTTGAATCCAACGTTCTGCTTGAAGTTTACTCCACCCGTAATAGTTTTCAGGTCTTGGCCCCAATTCACCATTCTCCCTAATAGGAACAGCAACATTACTAGCATAGACGGAACCTGTTGAAGAAAAAACGATTCTCTCAGCCTTCTTATTACACCCTTCCAAAACATTAATAGTTCCCCCCACATTGACTTGAACCGCTTTTAACGCATCTTTTCGCGTAATGAAATGGGCAACCGCAGCTAAATGGAGAACTTTATCGCCTTCTTGAATGAAGTTAGAAAGGTCATCGCTTACAATGTTAGCCTTAAAAAAGTTCAATCGTGGGTGATGCCCCAATAATTCTCGGAGCCTTTCAATATTAAGATCAAGAGCCGTCACTTCATACCCTTTATCTAAAAGCGCTTTAACCGTATGAGTCCCGATAAACCCGTTGGCACCAGTACAAATAACTCGTTTCAAATTATCAACCCTAACTACTTAACGTACAAAATCTATCCATTACGGTGTTATCACATGCTCTGGGTTTGACTTTGCCACATACAATGTCCTAAACATTTATTCTAGTTACATCTTTAAACACTATTCAAGAAGATGACACGAAAAATGTATCAAAAATCGATTATAAAAAAAAAGCGAATATGATACAGTTTACTCTAGTAGCCCAGAGGATATTTGTACATAGGCTATCTTAGGATAAAGTTAACTTCAGTAAATATTCTTCACCATCACTCATTATTTTCTAAATCTTAAAAGAAATTCTATTTAAGATTCCTTATTTTTACAAAGTTCTATTTTCAGAAGGAGTAGAATAAATAGGTCTCTAAACTCTAGGTGTCCCTTCCTCTTTCATCAGTTAAGAATTGTGGAGCTTAACTTGCACAATGATCTTCGAGTAAAGATATTTGTCATCTAACTTATTAGCCTAATACGCTTCAAATGTCCACTTTATCTGGTCCCCATCTTCAAGCATATATTGATCAGCACTTATGAGTGCACGTTCTCCATTTACAGCGAACAACCAGAATTTATTTTGTGCAAAATCAGGAAACACATCATTAATTCCATCCACAATGAATGATTGGAAAAGCTCCCAGTATGTTGCATTTACCTTCGCCACACTCCTCAAAGCATCAAGAACATTCGCATCAGTAGACAAGTAAACTTCGTCGTATGTAGTAGAAGTTCCATTGCTATAGTCTATGGTCACTGATACTTGAATGATTGATCCTCTTAGGGCTGTATATTTCTGGTAATATTCTTCATATTCTTGGTAATAATAAATTGCTGTCGCAGTCGTGATGATTGATACAAGAATGAAGATAATGGTACCTAATGTGAGCATTTTTATTCTTTGACTCATACTCTTTCACCTCTCTTAATTCTATTTATTGCTCTGATCAGTGGATGAACAGCCACGAAGAAGAAGAGTAAGTTACTCCCCTCATGCATGAGACCAAACCAAGGAGGAATAAGCCATCCCGTAACAATTGCAGCTACAAATGATACTCCAAATGTGACAGCGAAAACGAAGTTAGTAAATAAATCATAAATGATAGTCAATATGAGTCCCCAGATACTGATTTCGAGACTGAATTTGAAGTCGAAAGGATTCGTTAACTTCCTATCCTTGATTCTTCCAATAATCCCCCCAACGATCCCAAAAATAGCTTCTCCAATCATAGAAGAGACCCATATTGGTACACTGAAACCTAAAGGATTCAGAACACCATAAACAGCCCAAGTTAAAATTCCCGTTATCCCGCCGATGAATGGTCCGAAGACGAAACCAGTAACGAAGACTATTAGATCCATGATGTTTACGTTAGGTAATGCCATGAAAGCGTAGTTGCTACCTACGCAAACGGCTGTTATCACCGTGACCAAGCAAATGTCTCGTATTGTAAAATTTTTTGATAGGATAAACATCCCACACAATTTTCAGTAGGATATAATTCCTACCGAGTCAATATTTAACTCTTATCATTAACATGATTGGTTAACAATAATATTAGCATCGAATAGACAAGTACAATAACCCAGAGCATACGAACTATCAACAATTGCTAACATTACTCCTGTCACATTTCAATCACCTCAACTTCTTTAAGACCCAAATCATAACACGAACTATCATCTCATATACCTAAGTTTTCCATTTATCCTTATTCGGTAAAACCATGATGAAAAAAATCAGTCCCAACATAAACAAAAAATTAATTATGTCGGTTGCAACACTCATCGTAATCCCAACTCCTAAAAAGATAAAAGGCCCATATTAAATAAAGCTCAATAGTCCGTCTCTTTTTTGGACCTTGCTCTTCTTCTCTAAATAGAAAAACACCATTAATCATCAAGACCAACCAGATAATATAACCTACAAGGCATAACAAGAAAAAAGAATCATCAGCAAAGATATCAAATGTAATATTTCAAAAATAATTCCCGATTAAACCAATGTAACAAGAATATATAGAAATATAGAGAGAATTTAGAATAAGTGATAAATGTTGATAAAAAAAAATGGTTCTTATTTAAGTAAAAAATTTTTTCATTTTAGAACCTATGATAATCTCTCTTTTTTTCAGAATCTTTCAAATCTTAACGTAATTCATGAGTAACTAGATTAAATACCATCGAAGAAATTTTTAGGGTTATCCACACAGAGAGTTTTTATAGTTTCCTCGGAGACACCCATATCCAGAAGCTGAGGAAAGACATTCTTCTTCAGGTAGAGTTTTCCATAAGGATTCTGTTTTTCTTCTGCCGGTATAGAGATATCTTGAAACTCAGTCATAATTCGCACAAATGTATGATCATGGGACGGAAGGAGTCTATGAGCATATCCAGCATCTATCAATCTTTTCATCGTCATTGTGCGGACTGATGGACTCAAAGTACTTCCTGGATAGCGATCCAAGCCAAGATAGCAACCCTGTTCTAAAAGCCACATAAGATAATCAATATCGGCAGTATCATTAGAATGGTCTAGTTTGACCCTTCTTAGATCCACACCTTCTTCCTTAAGTATCCCTATTTGTTGCTTTCCCACTTGGCCTGGTGAATATGAATGTAACATAATGGGAATA
>DAOVAG010000177.1 GCA_030671165.1 Candidatus Bathyarchaeota archaeon
CCTAATTAACAGTTCATCAATACTTTTCCTAGACGAGCCTACTTCCGGTTTAGATGTACAGAGCGTCCTGACGATAAGGGAACTGATTAGAACACTGAACCAGAAAGGTCTCACTGTTTTTCTAACCACCCACAACATGGAGGAAGCTAGCCAAATGTGTGACCGTATCGCTATCATCAATCATGGAAAAATAGCAGCCATTAACACGCCAGAGAAGCTGAAGAGAGCTACTGAAGGCTTACAATCTGTGGAGATTGCCTTTGAATCCGCGACTTATGATGTTTTAGCTGACTTAAAGGGTCTTTCAAATGTCAGTGAAGTCAGCAAACAGGGAGATAAGTTCAAGCTTTACACCGACGATTCTTCCAGCGTTCTCGCTGAGGTGTGGAACTATGCGAAGAAAAATAGGTTGAAACTTATAACCGTGAATACACTAGGCCCGAGCTTTGAGGACGTCTTTGTGAAGCTCACTGGAGTCAAGCATAAGCCTGGATATGGAGGACGTCAAGGCTTGATGGGCTCAGATATGAACCAGAGAAGAGGTCAAGGAGGAATGAAACAATGAGGAGTAAGCGGCTATTAAGAGAAATAAAGGTCACCTGGGCAATTGCCATAAAGGATATGAAGATCTACTATATGCGGACCCCTTCCTTGATGTTTGGGATCCTCTTTCCCTTCTCCATGTTTTTATCTTTTATCATAGGACGGGATATGCCTGTATCGAGGGCTATACCTGTGCTCGTCGCCCAGACTGTCTTCTTTGCCGCCTCGTCCATTGGACCTGTTTCCATACCTCTGGAGAGACGGTTGCGGACCTTTGACAGGTTTCTTTCTGCACCAGTTTCGCTATTAACAATTCTTTTAGGAAAAACTATTGCAGGCTTCATCTATGGTGCCGGGATATCGACTATACCCGTAGCAATCGGCTTAGTCTTCTTAGGTTCTCAGGTCACGAACCTTCTATCCTTAGCAGCTGGTATCCTTCTCTCTTCTTTAGGCTTCGCGGCTATGGGTATCATGTTTGCCTCGCTGCCAGGGCAGGGTCCTGGCCAAGTTATGATGCCCCTTAACTTCGTCCGGATTCCCCTCCTCTTCGTCAGTGGTGTCTACATCCCCATCAAGGATCTGCCTTCTTGGGGTCAAACTGCGTCAGCCCTGTCTCCGCTTACCCACACCATCGAGTTGGTTAGGTTTGGCCTAGGGGGAGAGAACTTCTTTGGGCTTGCTGTGAATGTCATTGTGCTTGGGCTCTATTTGACAGCTTTCCTGCTAGTTGGGATAAGATTTCACATAATGAATCAGAAGAGAGAGTAGGTAACAACACAGAATGAACGAGAGTATTCTATTACAAGGATTGATAAATTATTATTACAATCTGTTAACCGTGGATCATGTTTCCCTCAATATCGGAGAGGATATGTATCTGCGTTTATGGAGGCTAACGGTGTAGGCAAAACAACAACTATTAGGATTGAATGTGATGAGCACCCGTTCCCTTCGAGAATTCTTAAAGGAACTAAAAGAACTAGGTGATTAAAGAGTTGAACATTTCTAAGATAGTAAAAGAGGATGTATTAAGAATACTGGGTGAAACAAATAAGAAAGTTTCATTGGAAGCTGCAAGATCAAGAATTAAAATTCCTGATTCAATTTTATCTAGGATAATAAAAAGACTTGAACAAGAAAATATCATAAAAACTGAAAACGGATTTATAAGACTAACAACGAAAGGAAGAGATGAAGCAAAAGACATCGTAAAAAAACATCTTTTCCTTGAGAATTATTTTAAGAAGAGAAGAAGCGAAATAAAAGCTCATCAAATAGCTCATCTTCTTGAACATTACGTTTCTGAGGAAGTCATTAATGACATAAAAAAACTATCCACATTCAAAGATGAAGGAATTCCTCTAACAAAATTTAAACTTCACAAAGAAGGCACAATCACCGATATCACGTTTTCTAATTCTGCTTTATTTGAGAGAATAATTAGCATGGGCATATTTCTTGGAGAAAAATTAATGGTTACAAATGAAATTCATCATGGTGTCATTGTGAAAATTAGGAATAAGAAATTTGCTTTGGATAAAGAATTAGCAAAAGAGATCAAAGTTGTGGAATATGAAAAACCTTAAAGTACTTTTGGTAGGACAGCCAAACGTGGGAAAGTCTTCGTTACTTAATGCGCTAGTGGGTCCAATAGTAACAGTATCCAATTATCCCGGAACTACTGTTGAGATAACCAAGGCTAAAAGGAGTTTTAACAAAACAATAATAGAATTTGTTGACACTCCCGGTATATATTCTATATCTGACAGAAGCAAAGAAGAAAAAGTTACTGAAAGAGCTTTGTTTGAAGAAGAAGCAGATGGCGTAGTCGTGATTGCTGATGCGACATCTCTTGAAAGAAGCCTATACGTGACGTTACAAGTATTGGAAGCTCAAATACCTACGATTCTAGCTCTAAACTTTGTGGAAGATGCAGAAAAGAAGGGAATAGAAATTGATAGTGAAAAACTGAAAACTATTCTTAATATCTCAGTTGTTCCTATAAACCCCTTAACAAAAAAGGGAATAGACAAACTATTAGACGCAGCCTTAAAAATTGAGAAAACATCCAAGAGACCTTTCAAAATAATGTACGATGACCATGTAGAGAATGCTATAGACAAGATATCTTCACAAACAAAGGAAACTTCTATTCCTAAAAGATTCGTGGCGTTGAGGGTTCTAGAAGGAGATAAAGATTTCTATAGACACCTGAAGGACGAAAGAACAATTATAAAGATCAAAGAAGGATTTGAGGAACATCCAAAAATTGCGGAAGATATAGCAATAACCAGATATGGTACTGCTTCATTCATAGCAGAAAAGGTTACTCAAATAATTCACTTAGATAAACAAAATAAAATGGAAGAAAGAATTGACCAAGTTCTATTACATAAGATCATGGGTCCAGTGACAACTGGATTATTCATTCTTACTATCTTTGGGACCCTGCTATATCTTGGTAACAG
>DAOVAG010000097.1 GCA_030671165.1 Candidatus Bathyarchaeota archaeon
TAAAAATCAAGTTATTCCAAATATCCCCAACTTAACACGGTAATATAGAAAAGCATAGAGAATTAATCATTCATGTTAACTAATAATAAGTAATAAAAAATATTGTTCACGTAGGAAGAGCTCTTTTTTTCAAAACTTAAAAAAATGTCTATTATTCGCTTTATTTTTTTATATTCTCTATTAAATAGGATAAATCTGGAAGAAAACTCGATGAATTAATATATGATTACATATGGACAGTATTGCAAGAAAAAAAGAGAGGAGTTGCGAGGAATCAATGGGTGACGTTTTCACTCCGTAAAGGACCACGTAAATACTTCTTAAGGAGAGAATTTAAGAATATGATTACACAGAAACAGAAATTAAGGATTAGGAAGGAATTTTCTACTAAGAAACCTACCGTATGGATCGGCAAAAACGGAATCACTGAAGAATTCATTGGCAACTTATTAAAACAATTTGAGAAAAACGAAGTTGTCAAGATAAAAATTCTGAAAAGTTTCCTTAAAACTAATAGTGTCATTGAAATAACTGAAAAAATAATAAAACAGACCGATTCTATACTAATAGAGATTAGAGGTCATAGTTTTATCCTTTTCAGAAAGCGAAAAACGTAAAATATTAGAGAGATGTTTAAATCTGTTTTACGATCAATTAATAAACAACGGAAACATCTATAAGTTAAGATTTTTTTAGAGAAGAAACATAAAAAGCATTTATATTCCTCTTATTAATTACTGACGTACTCCAATGAAGGTGTAAAAGGATTTGCCAACCATTTATAATATTCCAGTTGAAAAAATTATTGAACGAACCGTCGAATACTTGAAAGATAATGTCCCCGAAATCATTCCTCCCTCTTGGGTAACCTTCGTAAAAACTGGTTCTCACAAAGAGAATACGCCACGAAACCCCGACTGGTGGTATATTCGAACCGCATCTCTACTACGAAAGATTTACATAAATGGGCCTATTGGCATTGCGAGATTGAGGAAAGAATATGGTGGACTGAGTAGGAAGGGAAATGTGGGAAAGCATAAGAAACGTGGAGGGGCCGTTATTATTAGATCTTCGCTACAACAACTTGAAAAAGCGGGTTTAGTAAAGAAAGTTGAGAAAAAAGGGCGAGTAATGACGACTAAAGGAATTTCTCTCCTTGATAGTTTAGCCACAGAGATCCAGAAGAAACTTGAAAAGGACATGCCTGAACTAAAAAAATATAGATAACTAGGTGCTATTATGAGTTCTAACCGCGAACTTGAAGCAATTCGCCAGAAACGTCTAATTGAACTACGTCAACAACTTGCTGAAGAACAGCAGAAAACGGAGCAAAATCAGGCTTCACAAGTACAGAAACAATCCTTGCTTCGAGAAATTTTAACATCAGAAGCCAGACAACGGCTTAATCGAATCAAGTTGGTAAAACCAGATTTTATCGCTAAACTTGAACTTCAGTTGATCCAGATTGCACAAAGTGGAAGAGTAAGACTACCCATTAATGACGAACAACTTAAACAGATACTGATACAGCTTCAAGGTGTTAAACGAGAAACTAAATTTAGGAGAATGTAAATTGACTAAGAATAAACCTGCAGCGAAGAAGAGAAGGTTAGTTAAAGCAAATAGACGGAGTCAAGCTGTCCCAATTTGGATTTTTGTAAAATCAGGTAGAAAAGTTCGCTCCAGTCCAAAAAGAAGAAACTGGCGTAGAAGTAAACTTCGCGCTTAAGAGGTTTAATTATGTCTAAAGGTAATGAGAAAATCGTTGAAGAGCGAATCTATACAGTTCCATTGACCAAAGCTTGGTCTGTACCGAAAAAGAAGAGAACCCCTCGTGCTATGCGCGTTCTAAAAGAATTCATTAAAAAGCATATGAAACCTGAAGAACTCTTAATATCTACCGAAGTAAATGAGTTTCTTTGGAGTAAAGGAATTCAAGGTTCACCTAGGAAAATTAGGATTAAAGCAGTTAAAGATGTAGATAATGTAGTAACTATTTATCTTGTCAAAGGAGAATGACATCCTATTTGGCAATTCTCCGATTTAATCTTCTTGGTAATCCAAACATTGGTGTCTACGCACTCACAACTAACTCGTATACACTACTTCCAACAAAAAACCTAAAAGGAAAAATTAAACGTTTAAGTGAATTTCTAAAAGGACGACTTATCCCTGCTACCATTGGAGGAACCCGTCTTCTAGGTGTTTTAGCCGCAGCTAACTCTAATGGGATTGTATTGCCTAATTTTATTTATGATGATGAAATGCGAGCTATGAAGAATCTATTAGATACAAATGTTGGCAGAATCAAGAGTAAAATAAATGCTTTTGGGAACTTCATTCTTGCAAACGACCATGGAGGTATAGTCGGAAAAAACTTAATGCAGAAAAAGAAGATTATTCATAAAATCGAAGATATCTTAAATATTGAGCTTGTACATAGTCACATAGCTGGATTACCCTATGTTGGCTCTTTGGCTGTAGCAACTAATACTGGTGTTTTAGCACACCCGCTGCTTCGAGATGATGAGAAAAAAGTAATAACTGATGTTCTTAAAGTTCGAGTAAATCTTGGAACAATTAATGGTGGAAATCCCTTTATTTCATCTGGTATTTTAGCAAATGATCATGGCGCGATTATCAGTCATCTTACAACTGGGCCAGAAATTATGACAATCTCGAATCTCTTCGGTGTATAACTTTCGTTTAATAGTTTATAAATATCCTTTCAAATGAATAATAAACATTAAAATATATCTGAGTTAAATCATTTTTATCTCATAAAAAACTTCTAAATACTCTTGAGGGAGCGATGATGAGTACAGTAAAAATATTCCGAGTAAAAGGTCGAATTCTAAAGCCAGAATATAAGACAGTTTTTTCAAAGGATGTGCGTGCATTAAAACCCGAAGATGCTATAGAAAAAGTGTACATGCTGTTGGGTGGTCAGCATCATGTAAAAAGATTTCAGTTAAAATTTGACTCGGTTAAGGAAATATCATACGATGATACTAGTGACCGTATAATCCGAGCATTAAGTAGGGAGTAGAGTTATGTCCGCGAATGAAGATGTTTTAAGACGATTAGTTATGGAACTTCAAATGCTCCAAGAAACTGCAGATGCTATTCAACAAAGAATCAGCCTTACTTATTCAGCTATCAATGAGTTGCAGGTAGCCCATAACACTCTTGAAGGAATAAAGAAGGAAAAGAAGAAATCTTCATTATTGGTGCCTATCGGTGGAGGTTCGTATATTAAAAGTATACTTGAAGATTCTGAAAAACTCATAGTTGGTATAGGCGCCAATATCGCAGTAGAAAAGACTATTACTGAAGCCCAAGAAGCTTTTCAAACTCGCCTTCTCAGATTAGAACAAGCTCGGAATTCCCTTCAAAAACAATTAGAAGAGATTGCAACTAAGATAACTAATACTAGAACAAACTTTCAGACATTATCTGAACAATTACAAGAAGGAAAGCGGATTGTTTGAAGGTCTCAAGAAGAGCTTAGGTAACATCCTCAATAAACTATCACAAACTGAGTTGAAAGGAAAACCCGTTGATTCTATTCTCTGGAACTTCAAATTAGCCCTCTTAGAAAATGATGTGGCTTTATCAGTAACAGATATGGTTTGTACCGAAGTTAAAAACCAACTTCAAGGAATAAAAGTTCAACGGTTCGAAGATAAGAGAAAAATCGTTGAAAAGATTCTTCGTTCAGTAATTAATAACATTCTAATTTCAGAGACTAAAATCGATCTATTAAACCTTGTCAAGAAAAAAAAAGAGATGAAAGAACCTCTCGTCATAGTTTTTCTTGGAGTCAATGGTACTGGTAAAACAACAACTATTGGAAAAGTCGCTCACCTTCTTCTCAATAATAATTATTCTGTGGTATTAGCAGCATGTGATACATTTCGAGCGGGTTCCATAGAACAATTGGAAGGCCATGCCAAAAATTTGGGGATACGTATGATTAAACATTCGTATGGTGCTGATGCTGCTGCAGTCGCATTTGATGCCATAAGTCATGCAAAAGCCAAGAGAATCGACGTAGTCCTTATCGATACTGCAGGAAGAATGCAGACAAATCGGAATTTAATGGAAGAATTGAGGAAAATCGTTCAAGTAAATAAACCGGATTTGACACTTTTTATTGGAGATGCTTTAACTGGAAATGATGCAGTAGAACAAACTAAGGAATTCATTAAGTTTGTAAATATTGATGCTTCAATTCTTACCAAGATAGATGCTGATGCTAAGGGTGGCTCCGCAATTTCAATAGCATATATTACAAAGAGACCAATTATCTTCCTTGGAACCGGACAGACTTATAATGATCTTGTATCATTCAAACCCAGTTTCCTAATTGAAAAAATCTTTGATCACCCTCAATCTTGAGCTATAGGATCAAATCCCATGGGAATCTAACTCTCACTAGCTCTATAATGATTTAATAATCTAAATAACTACTTAGTTTGACACTTATATTTTCAATAACGAACA
>DAOVAG010000211.1 GCA_030671165.1 Candidatus Bathyarchaeota archaeon
CCCATCATATTCATGGGTTGATCGCAGACCAAGAATCTAACACCCAACTCCTTGGCCATTTCTATCTGTTCAGGAATGCTCAGCATCTTCTTGACAGCCATCTCCCTTCTCATCAACCATCCACCCAATCCAAAGAAATTAAACTTTGAAGGACTCAATTTGTTGGGACCACTTTTCATCATTTTATTCAATAATTTAGCAACTAAGGTATCTCCTTTTGTTGGACCTTTCTCCTTTTTTACCAAGTTAACTCCCCAGCATGTGAAGAATAAAATCACTTCCTTTCCAGAAGCAGCAGAACCAATAGCAACATTAAATGCGGCACATGCCTTATCCAGGTCATCGCTAAAGATTATGATGACTACTTTTTCAGCCATTCCATCCGTCTTCTAATTAGGATTTTGGAGACTTTTTGATTAAATATTTTATGAATTCCCCAGAATTCTCCATCTTTAAAAGTTTATTCCCGGTCGTCTCGCACCAAGCAGGGATGTCGTGTACGGCAACAGGATCATCTGCATGAACTTCTAAGATCTCTCCATAATCCATCTTCCGCATCTTCTTGGCCATTTCCACAATAGGCCTAGGACATTTTAAACCTAGACAGTCTAACGGTTTACGATCCATAAAAAATCCTCTAAAAAGTCAATGAGATCTTGTGTTTTTCGATTTCTTGGACAAGTTGAGAATGATCTATCAGATTTATACCCTCAATTAGATCATCATTTAAAAGACCTCTCCTCTTCAAAGATGACTCAAGGGCTAAAATGCGCCCCCCAAGTTCGATAAAATCTTTGATATAATTTGTATTATTAGGTAGCTCTATTTCGGAAGGATCCTGATTTTTAACACCGAAATAAACACCCTCATCTAGAAGAACAACGGTTGCATTCTTCTCTGTGGCAAGTACAGCATTTCCCACTTGAATGGCATTAAAAGGACCGTCAAATAAACCGTAAGTGCCTTCAGTTAGCAATATCAGTAAATCAGATCCAGTTCCAGCTATCACTGAATCTTTCTTCTCAAGTAGTTTTTTTGTATCTATCAAGCATGCATCACCGCAATCTTCTGGTGTTTCCATCCCATCACCTCATGAAAGTTAAAACTTTGTCTGAATTATCCAACCAGTCAGTAAAGTCGAAGAGACCAACCATAGGTATCCCCTCGATTATATCATCCTTGACAACATCCCTGGCTTCTGCACACCTAGAACATATCTTTACATTAACACCGTCTTTTAGGGCTTTTCTTAGGTGTTCTCCTACATTTGGATAATCTTTTTCATTTTTTACATGTGGTGTCCACACGCCATCGCCATAAAGCCAAAGGTTGACATTGTACCCTTTCTCTCTAGCCTTTAAAGCAAAGTTAACCGCCAAATCGGCATATTCGGACTCATAAGGTCCACGATGAAGAAGTAAAGTAATTGTTTTTGTCATCTTAATTCCTCAAAATATCACAACTTTCCCCCATTGTTCCATTACAAGATCCACCAGGTCTTCATAGGGTTCGTCAGATATAGTTACACCGTCCACCAGTTTCTCCTTGTTGAGGCCGCATGCTTTTAAGTGCATCCTGCTTGCTTTTACTTTGCAGCCGTCATTTATCAAATTTAAAAGTCTCTTTTCAGTCAAGGTGTTTCCCCTTTTCCCAACCCAGACGCCATCGCTTATGAGGAATAACTCTACTTGGTTTCCCACTTTAAGTGCTTCTTCCCCAATTGCTAAAATATTTTCTACATCTTCATTGGCATTGGGAGTTTTTGTGATAATTATTCCTATCTTAACGGGTTTTGCCTTCTCGATTAATCCCTTAATCTCTTCAGGGCTTATCACCCCGTAGATCTTTAACTTACGATTGATGTATATAGAGGGTGCTCCCTCAATACCGTTCTCCTCCGCTATTTTGGACGGAAATGGGTGTAGTTGAACCTCGAAATCTTTAGTCGTAATATCCATCTTTTCATCTATCTTATCATCGAAGCTCTCCCCATAAACCACGCTCAAAACATTCTTTGTAAGGATCAAGCACGCATTTCCCGGGGGAGTGTTGCGAAATATTTCTATGAGTGTTTTCAATGGCTTAGACTTCCAGTTTTTTAATTCTTGGGTTAGCAGATATCTTGCTTCAAATCCATCAGTAATTAGTTAAAAAAGAATATTTGTATATTTAATAAAGATTTTTGTATATATAAAGCATGTTATTTACGATTAATAGGAGACAATATGATCCCGATTACAGCGTGGATAACGTTTGTATTGAATTCACTAATAATTTTGTTCTTTGTAGCGTTCATCTTAACATAAAATGTATTGTTCCTCATAATTAGTTTTCAAGTTTCAGTAATAGAAAATAACCTGTATTATTGTTCGATTAATCTATTGTCTTTAACATGAATGTGAAAATAAATGTAATATGTTCCAACTATTCCTAAGATGAAACATCCCCACAAAGGCACTGAATAACCGAATTGTTCATATAATATTCCTCCGATGAATGGAGCGGGGAAACCAAATAAGCCTCGATATAAGGTAACCCTACCCATAGCCTCAGCTCTCTCTTTCTTAGTAACACTATTTGCAAGAAGCGTCTTATGAGCTGGCATCCATAAAGCAGGAGCAATACCCATCACAATCTCGAGTAAAAGA
>DAOVAG010000224.1 GCA_030671165.1 Candidatus Bathyarchaeota archaeon
AAAAAATGGAAACCACAAGCAGAAAGAAATCGCAGGAAGAGTGAAATATATTATCATTGCGGGAGATATTGTAGATGGAATCGGAATATATCCTAATCAAGAGAAAGACCTCAGTATCAAAAATGTGTATGAACAGTACCGTGTTGCTGCAAAATTAATAGAGAAGATACCGGAGTATATCGAAGTCATTATTAGTCCTGGAAATCATGATGCAACAAGACATGCACTTCCTCAACCTCAAATTTTAAAAGAATATGCGGAACCACTTTATGAAGCTAGAAACGTAATAATGGTGAGAAATCCAGCAAAAATACGTCTCCATGGTGTTAACTTCCTCCTCTTCCACGGACGAAGTTTAGACGATGTCATACATGCTATCCCTGACGTGACATACCAGAACTTGGAACAGAGTACACATATAGCCATGAGACAACTCCTCAAGGTTCGCCATCTAGCACCTACATACGGCAATAAAACACCAATAACTCCTTTACCTAACGATGCGTTAGTCATAGATACGCCCCCCGATATATTTCACGCAGGACATCTCCATGTGATAGGATACGAGATGTATCGAGGAACTCTAATAATCAACTCAGGAACATGGCAAAGTAAAACCCCTTTTCAAGAGAGAATGGGCCTTACTCCGACTCCGGGAATTGCACCTATAGTTGATCTGAACACCTTTAATGTCATGCCAATTAATTTTCTCTCATAACTGTAAAACAGATTTTTTGTGAAATGAACTATTAATTTATCGAAGTCTAGATAAGATAAAAGAGATAGTTATCCATTGATGAACGTCTCAAAAAAAGAGTATATTCAATTAAAACAACAAGGTAAGATCCATATAGATCCTTTAAGATCTGGATACTGATAAGAAGTTAATCAGAGTATATTTAAAAGAAAATTTTTTTTTGAGAAGTATGAAAGGCTTTTGAATAACAGATTATTCAAAAATAAAATATAGAAAAGAGACAGATATCGCTTCATTTTAAAAATAGTAGCCTAAAATGACTCTTAATTTTTCCAAAAAAAAATGGTGGCTACCCACCCACCCCCTCATTTCTGATAGAAATATTTCAAAGAAATACTTATTTTATTAATTTAATGATAGAAATATATACCCTATTAATTATTTATTTTTTGAATATTTAATATTATTGTAAAAAAAAATAGAGTGTTATGTTTAAGTTAATGATATGTTCTAAAAGACGACTAATAGTTTCCATTGGAAATGTAGGGGAAGGGGTCTATAGATATCGTTTGTCTTCTTATTTACTGTTAGATCAATATCTCTTTTTTTAATTATTTTTAATTTTTGTGAATTGTTGTGAACTTATAAGTAAAATAGGGCTAATTCATGTTTAATTTATAAAATTAGCGAAAAATTGAATCGTATTTCAGCATTTAAGGATAACCCCTTCTTTTCCACTGGAACCTCTAAATTATTAGGTTATTACCTTGTTTATCCAAAGTATTATGTTGTGAACATCTAAATTATTAAATACGTTGTAATTTACCGTTATTTTTTAATATTACGCCTAATTTAAGTTCTTTTTACATCATTTCATTAACTGTTAACACGATAACCTTTTAAACTGTGAACATGTAACATTGTTAACACTAGGAAGAAGGAAGTTCTATGCCTGCCCGTCGAGTAAAGATTGAAGTAACAGCTGATGATGGAAACAAATTAAGTGTTATCTTTGAAGGAAAGATTAATAGAAATAAACTACTCCAAGTGTTAGACTTTGTAGAACTCTTAGGTGGTATGCCCGAGGTAGCGGAAGAAAAAGCGTTACTTTCTCTTTCAAAATTCGATAAACTTCATAACATAGTCAATAGTAAGTTTCCTATTGGTTGGTTCACTTCACAAGAGATAATGATCTCATACGAAGATACTTTTAATGAACCAATAGGTCTTAGTACAGTTTCTACATATTTATCTCGACTAGCAAGAAGGGGCTTTCTTATACGATCCGGTTCTTTCGTAGAGCGAAGATATAAACTTAGACGAGTGACTCAACAAGAGAAATCTCCTATTAATCCGTAACCTTTTCTAACACGCTGTTTAAGTGAGCGTTTATACCTTCTTTGTGATTGTGACTATTTTTTCTGCTCTTTTCTGAGTATTCTTTTTATGGATTTGTAGGTGAAAGGCTTTCTATGAACATCTCTCTATATATTTTTCCTGCCTGAGTTTTTTCATGAGGTGTGTGATATGTTCTCTCATTTTCTCGATTTTCTTCTTAACCTTCAGCACCGTCATGGAATCCTCTTCCACTTACAAGTTTAAACACGTCGTTCTGTCTCTGTGACCCAGGCGCGTGGCTGTTCCTCTGTCTGTATCCTTGTTTCGCTTCAATCTAATCTAGAGACTTATTGGGTCTTCTCATTGAAGGTTCCAATTCGTTTGCAAGAGACTTGATAGGCATTCGTTAAATCATGGACTTCTCTTTGAAATTCCATCACAAGGATCGTAAGTTCTCTATCAGCCGTTGAGGAAATCGGTAATCGTCTCTCCAAACTAACAA
>DAOVAG010000191.1 GCA_030671165.1 Candidatus Bathyarchaeota archaeon
CCTATGGCTACAATTCTGGCCTTAGCGGAACCGTGTTTTCCAGGTTTAGATCGTTCATATTCCACTATTTTACACGGCTCATTTTGGATTAAGATATGATATCCTTTTTTGAGACTCGATACTTCAGCTGGCCTACTCAATTTTATTCTCCTCTAATTATCAAGCCTTCTCTACTATTCAGATTATCAATTAAACTTTGTGTAATCCTTTTTAATAGTTGGCTTTTTCCATAATTTTCTTAATTGAAAGGTATGCTGGAGACGTATTAGATAGCTCTAATAAAGATTTTCCTAGTAGTCCAAAATCTTCAATATCTTTATCGTAAGGAATTTTCCCTAAGAATTTAAATTTCTTGTTTGTTATTACTGATTTTAAATTCTCAGGGAATCTATAACCTCCAACAACATAAAAATTTTCAAATTCCACCCCAATCTCCTTTGCTATCTTGTATGCTCTTTCAACATGTTCAAAAGATTTTTTGGATGGATCTATTATATCAAATATATCTTCCACTTCTGAGGTTATTTTCCTATTCAAATGTTCCAATCCAGCTGGAGAATCGATTAAGACATATCTATAGATCTTTTTCAGTCTTCCCAGTGCTCTTTTTAAAGCAGCATTGGGAAGACAATAACATCCCTCTATCCATTTTGGTCCAACAGCCATGAAATCGAAAAATTCTCCTTCATATAATCCTTTTTCCCAAATCTTGCCTTCTATTCTCTCCGATGGTGGAATCCCAACAGTGGTACCTCCCTGCTCTAAAAAAGTTTCAACTAATAACTCAGAGATAGTCTTTTTTTTCTCTTTTTCAAGATCAACCCCAACAATCTCTCCAAGGTTTTGATCCGGATCAATATCCACTAGAAGAAGGGGAAGTTCTTCTTTATCAATGAAATACTTTGTCATAAGAGCTACAAAACTGGTTTTTCCACTACCCCCTCTACCCATACAAACTATTGTCTTCATACAATCTTTATCCTGCAATAAGTTAGTTCTTAAAATTATTATATAAGAGAGATTTGATGAAATCAATTAAACATTTGGTATATCGTTTTCTTTCGACAATGATTAATTAGTTCATATACTCTTTTCTACTCATATTGATTAAAATCTCTTACCTTTACCCAGATTTTGACATTATTTCTCACCCTTTTTTTTGGTTATCTTTCATACTTAAAATTTTAACAGCTTCATTAGCAACTTTTATACAATCCCTCTCTCCAGCTCCAGGTTTAAACGTTTTTGTAAATCGATTTGCATAAACCGCACAAATAGCACCGGCTTTCAGTTTGAAAATGCTAGATAAAACAAAGAGTGTAGCACATTCCATCTCGAAATTTAGAACATTTGCCATACGAAGGTTTGGAATGAGATCCTCTATTGATCGTTGATGATAACCTTCGAAGGCTGGTCTGGCTTGTCCAGCATAGAAATCAGATGTTGTTGCCGTGATTCCAACATGATAACTTACTCCTAGATTATCTGCAGCTTCAATAAGTGCGTGTAATACTTCATAATTGGCAACAGCTGGATATTCTGATCCAATGTAGTTTTGACTTGTTCCGTCTAGGCGAACAGCAGCCGTTGATATTATAAGATCTCCACATTTGATATTTTCCTGAATAGCTCCTGTACTGCCTACCCTTATGAAGTTTTTAACACCTATACTAGCTGCTTCATTAACCACTATTGACATACTTGAAGGACCAATACCGCTGGAAATAGCCGAAAGTTTAACATTTTTATACTTACCCGTAAAGGATCTAAATTCTCTATGATGCGTTACCTCTATTGCTTCATCCCAGTAACTTGCAATCTTTTCAACTCTCTTCGGGTCTCCAGGAACAAGTAAATATTTGGCGAGATCCCCAACTTTACAATCTATGTGGTATTGCCTTTCTTCATTTGCTGGCCATTCCTTTGAAGAACTACCCATTTTTTTCACCATATACTTAATGAATTCATCTACATTATTATTTTTATTATGTTTCATTTTTTGTACATAGAATTTTCCAAATTCATTATTAAACACTAACTTTACTCTATTAATTGATGTTACATGAATATGTATCCAATCGGTAAATCTATACAAGAAATTGAGACTCCTGCGTTACTTTTGGACTTGGACAAATTCCATTGGAATGTAAAGAAAATGTTCAAGTTCGCAAAACAAGTCGGTGTTAATGTAAGACCTCATGCAAAAACATTTAAAGCTGCAGCTATATGCGATAAACTTCTGGAAGCCGGCGCAATAGGATTAATGACTCAGAAGTTAGGAGAAGCTGAGGCTTTGATTAATTCAGGTGTTCTTTATGGGGATAAAAATATTCTCATCAGTCAAGAATTGGCTGATCCAGCAAAAATAGAGAAATTAGTTGGTCTGAACGCTACTATGGGGGAGTCAAAAGTATTAGTTGCGATTGAAAATGTAGAATCTGCTGAGCTTCTATCAAAAACAGCTTCTAAATGGGGTATTAAACAACATGTCATAATTGAGTTATCACATGGACGTTGTGGAACAAAACCGGGTAAACCAACTGTTGACTTAGCGAAGAAGATTATGACACTAAAAAGCTTAAAATTCAGGGGACTATATGGTTATGAAGGTCCTGTGAACAAGAAACTTGCTCTCCAAAGGAATAAACTTACAGTAGACACGGCTAATATGATTAGAGAAGCAGGAATAAATGTGGAAATTGTTAGTGCTGGGTCTACAGGAACATACGAAGTGACTGGTACATATCCTGGTATTACCGAGATAGAACCCGGTTCCTTTGTATTCGGGGTTGGTCCAGAAGGTTCAGGATATGGATTCAAAACGGTGAAT
>DAOVAG010000203.1 GCA_030671165.1 Candidatus Bathyarchaeota archaeon
GAAGATTAAGGAAAAAGAAGTGAGGTCTCCATCAAGATGAAACATTCATATATTCAGAACAAATGCAGACCTCAACAAAATGTTAAATTATGTAAACACAGATAATTGTACTCAGTATCGTTTTATATCCTTTTTTTCAGAGATACATGAACTCCGAGACAGAGAGCCGTATAAATATCAATATAAAAAGTGATGAAAACAAATGCCTAGAGTAAATGCGAATAATATTCAGATTGAGTACGATACATTTGGAGATCAATCTTCTAAGCCAATTCTTTTAATTATGGGACTTGGTGGTCAAATGATCGATTGGGATAAGGAATTCTGTGAACTACTAGTAAACCGTGGTTTTTATGTAATACGATTCGATAACCGAGATGTAGGTTTATCCACAAAATTTGAAGAATCTGGAATACCAGATATAATGGCAATTATCGACGCGGTACAAGCTGGAGAGACAGTTGAAACTCCGTATTCGTTAGAAGATATGGCAGATGATGCTATTGGTCTTTTAGATGCTCTAAATGTAGGTAGAGTGCACGTATGTGGTGCTTCGATGGGAGCTTACATCTCTCAGATAGTAGCGTTTCGACATCCATCTCGCGTTTTAAGTCTCACTTCAATCATGGGATCTACAGGCAATCCTGATCTCCCGTCACCAACACAAGAAGCGTTGAGAATACTTTTCACGCAAATGCCTACTGAACGTGAAGCATATCTAGAGGAATCGATAAAAGGTTGGCGAATTCTTTATGGATCTGGATTTCCCTTCGACGAAAAAAAATGGAGAACAGATCTAGCAAATTCGTACGATCGTTGTTTCTATCCACCAGGTGAAGAACGTCAACTCGCGGCGATTCGTGCAAATGGTAATCGAAAACCGAAACTTGCATCAATCAAAGTTCCCACTCTCGTCATTCATGGCGCAGATGATCCTCTTGTGCCCGTTGAAGGAGGAAAAGACACCGCAGAAGCCATACCAGACGCACAATTGTTAATTATTGAAGGAATGGGACACAGCCTTCCACCTGAAACTTGGCCCCAAATCGTGGAAGCAATTACAGATAACACAAATAAAGCCTACAAATAGAGGGACTGGTATTCAAACTCCCCATTTATACTTGAAATAAACGCCAGATTTATCAAACAGAAAACTCAATCTCATCTCTTCTTTCGTTTTGAGTAGTTCATTCATCCGCTGAGAACCCCTAAACCCAAATAATAAAAAGATGTACTCTGGATCAGATGATTCAGGTTGACTTGTAACGTATCTATAGCGATCAAGATTAGATAGATTTTGGTAAATACAATTTAGGGATGTCTCTCTTATTCTTCTATTTGGCTTTCATCAATTGAGTTCTTTACTTGGCTCCCATGTATGTGATTTACCTCTGAAATGGAAGCTGGAACAGTTTTTATAAGAGAAGGGATAGTTAGACTGACGTCTTTATCCTTATACATTTTCCAGATTTTTTCCTTCAAATCAGCTTTCAATTGAGGAATACCACTAGGATTAAAAGTGAAAACAAATAACGATAATTCAGCAGCGTATTTTCCAAGGTTAGTAACCCTCACAAAGGATTTTGGGACTTTAGCAACCCCAACTACATTTGTTGAAACGTCCAAAAGATGTTTTTTGAATTCTTCTATATCTCTTTCATAATCCACTGCACAAGTGACAGAGATCCTAACAGGTCCAGTAGTACCGTAATTAACGATTTCTGAATTCAAGATCTGCCGATTTGGAATGTTGACTTCCTCGAGATTTGTGGTAATTAAAGTAGTAAAGATTAGAGTGATTTTCTCTACATCGCCCATATATTCACCTATCCTAATTCTATCTTCTATCACAAAAGGGCGGCTGAAGAGAATAATAAAGCCAGCTATAGCATTTCCAATCGTATCAGAAGACGCGAACCCAATGATTGTGCCCGCTGATAATCCTAAAGCACCTAGAAGCCAACTACCTTCAACACGCCAAATAGTAGTACTCAACACAATAAAGACAGTTATAGCAAATATAGTCGAAAAAATGCTCAATATATTAGCAAGTTGACCAGGAATCCTTTCTCTTATTCTACGGGACCAGAATTGATCTAATCCAATCTTAGTAATGATGATAACGACTGCAAAGAATAGTGTTAAGAAGACCTCGTCACCCTTATCGCGTAGGAACAAGATAAGTTGATCCAGGATCCAAATAAAGGGGTTATCAGGAAGACTTTCACTCGTATTTTATCCCTTCTATTCCAGTGAATTTGATGATAAACAGAATAATACTATCGTATGATTAGATTAGAACTTAATAATTATAAATTTTATCCATCTTATCACTTAACTTTTATTTCTTTTCTTAATTGTTTTGGGGTCATTTTAACCCTTCAGTACTTACGAATTATAATGATGAATGCTGTTTTTAACCTTACTTTTTTTTTACAAATCATATTTTATAAACTAACTTTTTTTATATAAAGTTAGAAGCCTCAAATTCTTTTTTATTTACTATCTACCATTTCTTTCTTGT
This sequence comes from Candidatus Bathyarchaeota archaeon, assembly GCA_030671165.1. Lineage (GTDB taxonomy): Archaea > Thermoproteota > Bathyarchaeia > RBG-16-48-13 > JAUWWH01. The sequence goes on from DAOVAG010000203.1 coordinate 2,525, forward strand.
CTAATGGAGCTCAAATAAGGTAAGTTAAACGCCACCTATCATAAAATTGTTAAGAATCATCACAAATATCATACCCAAAAGAATACCTATAGATACAGCATGTTTATGGCCATGCTCATGAGCGATTGGGATAAGCTCATCAGCAGTAATATATGTCATAACTCCTGCTGCGAAAGCAAGCGCAATACCAATCATCTCATCTGATGCATTA
>DAOVAG010000058.1 GCA_030671165.1 Candidatus Bathyarchaeota archaeon
AAAAACGGAAACTCATTTCTGTTATATTACTAAAATTTGTTTACCATAATGTTTACGTAATTGTACTTACCAGTTTTTTCAGGAATTACTACATATTGCATCGTCTAGACTTGATCCAATTAACTCTTACTTCATGAATCTTACAACAGATTTTGTTTACTTTCTATGTAAATAAAAAAACAGGTTATATTTCCATCGCAATAACTTGATCCGCTCTTGGTGAAAACTTCAATAGTAAATTAATATTGTATAATTTTTTTACAATAGGACAATTAATATCGATAATGTCGAAGACGCTCTGCAGATAGAGATATTCTAGCTATAATTTGACTACCTCAAGTCTTGAATCTCTCTCGTTTACATGTAGTTCTTACAAACTTAACCTCTAACGTAATCATTGGACATTATCAGGATCTAATGTTAGGAATACATCTTAATCAGATATCTTCGCCATAAAATTCCAGCCACATAACCGCCTAAAGCTCCTTGAACGACCCCTGCAACAAGCATAATCGCAAACAAACTCCAACTTACTGGAATAAGACCCAACACCATGGTTAATGCCATACCTATAGATCCAACAATGACGCTGGAAATCGTTGAAGATAAAATAAGCCTTCTAAAATTTATAGAAGCTCCAGATTTAACTTTTAATAGCTCAGCAGATAGACCTAATAATACACCATAGGTAACGGATAGAGATAGAGTCATTAATAGAAACTCAGACCTCACAAACGCTAGCAATGTACCTGACAAGACGCTGATAAAAAATGACCCTGATAAACCCATGGTTAAGTAACCCAACATCAGTAAAGTGATCTGTATAAAGACGGTCACCATTTTGTCGTATGGTGCTGGGATTATGATCTTTTCCATAAAAATTATAGCACTGAAAAGAGATATCAGAGCTATATTTCGGGTATTCATACGATGAATCTTAATCATTTCTTATTAAACCGGCATTAAGAGCTTCAATATCAAGATTTAGAGTCAGGATATCTTCTATACATCTTGGTATGGGTTCTTTAAGTTTCTTTTCAATTATCACTTTTAGGTAATGATTACACTTTGTGCAAAAATCAATTTGAAACTCAGGTTTCCCCTCAATATTCATATAATTAAGAGAATTAGGTTCTTTATTTTCACAGTTTACACAGATAAAGTAATCGGAGGGATATTCAGCTCCACAGAAATTGCATAATAAGTAACGTTTACGATTACGAATTCTAGAGATACTTGGCACTTTACCGCAAATAGGACAGGGGACTCGCCACCATTTATCGTAGAATGATGAGGAGACCTTCTTCGAAATTTCTTCAATGAATGGTTGAAGAGATATATTTATCAAGAAAAGTAGGAAATCAGGTTCAATCTTAAATTTCTTTGCATATTTTATTATGGGAGTTATATCATCACTCAGAGCTGCATCCATTAATTTCATGAAAGAGATCTTTCCATCGTCTATATTATTAATTAAAGTTTCTAAACCTTTCTTAGCAGGATCCATCGAAATAAATAGATGTATACTCTTTCTAAATATAGATAATAGGGAACCTTCATTAAAAAGTGAAAGATTGAGATAGTGAATTATTGGTTTCTTATTTTTTAGGGATTTTTGTTCCAATAAGTTTAAAGGAAGTTGATCAACCCAGCTAGTTTTTGCATCATCATTCGATTGTGTATAGTGGTTTTTTTGAGCATGTAAAATCTTACTCTGAAGCTCAAGATATTCGCGTAAATCTTCATGTTTAGGTATTGAATCAGCTATGATTTTCAAACGTTCAGTTATAGATAAATATTTCAAATTTAATGCCTCAAGTAAAGATTTTAATGGAAAAAACGTAGTATAATTTAAAATTATAGTTTACTGGAATGACAGATCTTATTTGTATGAGCGCCTGCTTTAGAAGTTTAGCCCCAGGCGGGTTCTACTTCTCTATTTTTTTTACATAAAAAGTCGTGTAGCTTAGATTCACCATCTAAAAGAGTGAGAACTATGTCACTGTCATCATATTCAGGTATAGACGTGGACAATGTATAAGTCCCCGCGGGTAAATTATCAAATTCGTAATATCCATTTGCATCAATAGGTTTGTATTTGTTGGAGATTGGTAGAATTAGAATGACTGTGCCCTTGTTCAGGATAGGTTCATTTGTTTCACTATCACGGATATTTCCCTTTATACTGGATGTGCCTTGAGCTTTATTTAGAATAAAATTTTGAATGGTATGTTCGTTATCTTTAATTGTTACTTTCTTGCTTTTTGATTGGTAACCCTTCAAGTTAACGGATACTTCTAACATTCCAGTGGGTAGTTCATCGAATGTATAGTATCCATCAGCTAAAGTTAATGTTTCAAATTCATCACATGTAACTTTAGCACCATTCAAAATGGCACGATCTGTAGAATATACATAGCCTGAAAGTTTCCTTTTTTCAGAATCAATTCCTGCTGTACCATCTGCCATTAGCACTCAACTTTTAGAAAATAGATTGTTAACTAAATTTTAAATAAAAAAATATAGAAAAGGGCTTATCTATGCTTTTTGGATGTTACATAGACAAGTCTTTGTTTCAGGTATTTGAGCTGACACGTCAACTGCATCCATTGTTAGTTCATTAGCGCTCGGTCCGGTGCTTAGACCTTTGAATCCCCAATGCCAAGGCATAGCTGCTTGATGAACTGTTTTACCATTAACAGTAACTGGTTTCATCCTGTCTGTAATGCTTGCTATTACTCTAATCCCTGCAGGTTTTCTAGCAGTTTTCACCATAACGTAACTTCCATCAGTTACACCGATTATGCTTGCCAGTTCTGAGCTTATCTCAACAAACATTTCCGGATGGAGCTCAACCAGCCAAGGTAGGTTTCTTGTCATAGATCCAGCTTGCATGTGCTCTGTAAGCCGATTTGTTGTAAGAACATATGGATAATCAGCTGAACTTCCCTTCTCAACAGGAAATCTGTCATCCCACATTGTAGGATATTCAGCTGCAAGAGCTGGATCAGGGCTTTCAACAGGTTCAGAGTGTAAAGGCATAGCATGATAGAAAGGATTTGTAATGGGTTTAGTTGGATTATATAATTTCTTTGACCATATAGCAGCTTTATCGATACCTAGCCATGTGTCTGAGTCCATTGCAAACCAGACGAAGAATGAGCTAAGACCTGGGTTCGTTTCGTCAGGATTATATAAAACTCGTTGGTTGAGCATCCAACTGAAGGCCCAATTTTTATAGTATCCATATTTTTCGTCATCTGAGTCTGCGGGTGTGATGTCTCTCCTCTTAGATAGATTACCACCTACTTCTGGATAGTTATCTGGATCATATCCCGTCTTGTAGAGTACGTTTGCAGCTGCTTGGGGTAGGTTAACTCCGCCGACTATTATGCTTTTTGCTGCGGTTTCCATGTAAACAGCTTCAGCAATTGCCTCGGCATCAACTGTATCCGTGCCTAATGTTAATGGTAGAAAGCTTGAAGGCCAGGTTGTTTCGGGGTTATTCTCTAGCTCTTTAGTACCTACAGTTCTTTTAATTTGAACAGAGTTTTCGTCTTCATATTTCTCAGATGGAAGCTTGATATTCGCGGCTTTCAAGGTTGAGCGAATGTTCTGATATAATTCGGTTAAGTAAGCGAGTTCCGGTTTACATTCCTCACCTAGCGGTTCAACGGCTTTCCATCGCCATTGAATCCATCTCCCTGTATTCGTTATGCTTCCAGATCTCTCAATCTGAACGGTTCCCGGTAACAATATATCTGCATATATAGCGGTCTCTGTTTCAAAAATCTCATTTACAACCGTGAAGAGGTGCTCAGAGGATAACGCATCTCTAACCATGTTAACATTTGCTACTGAAACAGCAGGATTTTCGCCATTACAGAGCAGTACTTTAATTTTACCATCACCAATTGCTCTAAATAGTTGCACTATTGGATTACCTTTTACAACTGGTAAATCACATACAACAGGCTCGTTATCAGGATCTATACCAGGCCAAGTTCCTACATAAACTCCCCAATGATATTCTAGTGAATTCCAAGTTGGGAAAAGTCTGGCATCGGTCCGATATTCAATAACTTTACTTAGAGTCTCAGCTTCACTTAGACTCGCCCAAGGATAAGTAGTACCATTTGTGACTCCTCCACGTTTTTCAGGATCAGTATTTTTCCACATCTGATATCTCTTTAATTCTTCCATAGTTACAGGTGGAGCTCTGTATCCCATGAGGAGGTGGGAAAGAAGATTCATATCTGTAGATCCTTGTACATTGCTGATGCCACGTAATGCATTAACTCCGCCACCGGGTTTTCCCATATTACCGAGTAATAATTGAAGAATTGCGTGTGCTCTAATTGCTTGAGTTGCATTTGAATGTTGAGTAGTGCCCATTGAGTAGTAGATGTTACTCGGTTTGTTGCCGGAGAAAGTGTCTGCTACAAGTAGGAATTTAGCTTTGGGAATACCGGAGATTCTCTCCACTTCATCTGGCGTATAACGGTTAACTAATGCTTTAAGTTTTCCAAATATGGACTCAGTATTTGTCATCCAATCAGCTAAAGGTCCTTCTCCGTCAGTTTTGTAATGTGCATTTGTTCTTGTCACTAAAAAGGTCTCATCAAGACGTTCATGTTTTTCATAAATTACGTATCGAATTATACAGAGGAATATAGCCGCTTCTGAACCTGAGCGGTATCTGGAGTAAATATGTGCTTTAGCCGCGGTGCGAGTGAATCTTGGGTCGAGAACTATTACCGTTGCGCCGTTATCCACTGCTTCTTGGACCCATTTAAATTCCATGGTGTGGGATTCTGCAGGGTTGCTCATTATTAGAAAACACTTTGAATTCTTTGCATCGATAACGTGGTTTGTCATCGCTCCGAAACCAAAAGTGCTACCGAGAGCTGCTACAGTTGATGCGTGACATTTTCGTGCTTGATGTTCCACATTATTAGAGCCAAGCAGAGAAATCAGTTTTCTAGCTAAATAACATTCCTCATTATTCCAGTATGATGAACCCAACCAAGAGATGGGGTTATCTTTGCCATTATAGTAGTAATTGGAACCGTGTTTATAGGGGACACCGGTTAAGGCGTCTTTAACCTTATTAGAAATTGTAGAGTATGCTTCATCCCAAGATATTTGTTGCCACTGTGGATCCTCATCTTTACCTTTCAGAGGGTTAGTTCTTTTCATGGGATATAAGATGCGACGGTCACTGGTATAGAGCTGTAATGCTGCAGCTGCTTTACTACATGTAGCTCCTTGGTTTATTGGATGGTTTGGATCCCCTTCAACTTCAATAATTTTTCCTTGAAGAGTTGTTACTATCAGTCCACAGCCACCTGCACAGTAGGGACAGATCGTTGGAACCCTTTGCCCTATCTTATAGTTTTCATATTTAGTACTAGTTAGGTCCGATGCGTTTGCAGTTGGTATTGATTTTCCTATAATATCTTTTAATGCGAGCGATGCAATTGATGCTGCTCCAGCTATTTTTATAAAGTTTCTTCTATCCATTTCTATTCCTCCTTTATCTGACGCGCTACGGCATCAGCAAAGTCAATAACTTTAACATTAGATTTCGTGAATCGTGCTGCTTGGGAAAGGTTCATGACACAGGATGGACATGCAGAAAGAAGGGTTTCAGACCCGATTGTTTCAGCTTGTTTAATCCTTTGTTTAGCAATATCAATCGAATTTTGGGTTTCCACTGCCTTAAATAAGCCACCGCCACCACAGCAGTGTGTATTCAACTTGTTTTCAGGAAGCTCCGAGAAGTTTGTTGTCAAATTTGTTAATACGTTTCTAGGCTGATTTGTAACTCCGAGTAAACGAGACAGTTCACATGGATCATGATATGTCATCTTTTCGCTTAATTTTTCTTTAAGCACGATTTTCCCATTTTTAACGTATTCATCTACAAGTTCTGTAATGTGAACTAAGGAAAACTTGAGCTTTCGACCTAATACTTTCGGATATTCCTGTTTAAACATTCTATAGCAACCAGGACAATTGAATACAATCCTCTTTGCACCAGACGATTCAATCATCTCAACATTGTGTTTAACAAATTCTTTAAAACCTGCT
>DAOVAG010000194.1 GCA_030671165.1 Candidatus Bathyarchaeota archaeon
GAGTGAACTTCCTTGGGAGGAAGTTGTAAAAGATAGGGGTGCTAGCTTTCCCTCTCTTAGAGACATTTATTTACATTGCATTATTTGTGTAGACGGTATTGTAAACAATATTTTACAAGGGATTCCTTCTTTCCCAAGAATAAACTATGATGACTATGAGAGTATTGAAAAGATGAGAGAATATGTAGATCAAGTGGAATCTGAAGCGAATAAATATTTGAGTAAGATTACTCCAGAAGAGCTCTCGAGAAAGATTGAGAGAAAACGGAGAGACGGGTCATCCAATCGAATTACTGTTGAAGATTATCTTATCCATCTTTTCCAAGAAGAGATACATCACATAGGAGAACTTATAGCTTTGCTCTGGCAAATGGGTGTGAGTCCACCACACATTGGATGGCTTCAATATATAAACAAATAAATCACTTTCTAAAATCTCTCTCATTTTAAATAAAAAATTATTTTTTGCAGTAATATAGAGATTATTGTAAGTTCCATAATTGAAGAAAATAATAAGTTCGTGTAAGGGAATTATTTTGGTTTGTCTCCCCAAACTATTTCTACAGGTATAATTCGACCTGCCATTAAAAACTTCCTTTTCACATTTTGGAATCCCAGTTCTTCAAGAAAAGATCTCAGTAATACGGGTCTGCAACCACCGAATAGAGATGGACTTTTGCTGTAAATCCATTCGTATACTTTCATGTTTGAATACCAGCTTTCACCTTTACTTAAACTGACTAGCACTAAACGTCCCTTACGTTTCAATACTCGCTTGAATTCCACTAGAACTTTTGAAATATCAGGAGTATCGATCAAATCTAGCATATAGCTACTAAATACCACATCGAAAACTTCATCTGTATAAGGCAATTTTCTTGCATCTCCGAGTTGAAGATCAACTCTGGTAGTTAATGCATGTTTCTTAACCTTTTTTCTTGATCTATCCAACATCTTAGGTGAGATATCTATGCCATATACCTTACCGTCTTTTCCAACTTTTAACGCTGACTCTATTATAATCTGTCCTGTTCCAAACGCGACTTCAAGTGCAACGAAGCCACTTTTTATATCGGCTACTTCAAGTCCTTTTTTCTTTGAAAAATTCTCATTTCTAGTTAAATAATCGTAGATAGGACTTAGGAAATTGTACAGTCTTTGAACCTTTTTTGTTGTGATTGGAGCACTGACAACTACATTTGTCATATAATCTCAACATTAGATAATATATTATACTCTTTTACTGATTATATTTTTAATACTTAAAAAAAATAAGTATCCTCAATATTATTGTATACTATTTCTATACTGTAATCTCTACTTTTATTAATACTACCATCTCTAGTAAAGATTCCATACTTTATCCTTTTTGTCTATTCTCAAGATCTATTCAGTTCTTCATGAAGCCTTCTTTTTTCAATCAATATTTTATGGAAAACTGTATTGATTTTGATTCTATGTAATGGAAAATACGATCATATTTAATCATTGATAACGATAAAAGTGAATAATGCTGTACAGATGTAATCATATATGTCTTAACGTTTTTGATGACTTCTTTGGATGAGATAGAATTTCCTCTTTTTTTTATCAAATTTCTCAATAGCATATCTTAGCATTGTTCGCGGCATTTGTACATTATATTTTCGAAGGAATTGTTCTTCTATTTCTTGATCTCGTTTACCAATTTCTCTTAGCATCCAACCAACAGCTTTATGAATTAAATCATGTTTGTCATGCAAAAGCAATTCAGCAATACTTAATGCATCTTTAAAACTGTTTTTTCTGATAAATCCGAATGTTGAAAGAACTGCAATTCTTCTTTCCCATAAATTATTTGATTTTGCCAGTTTGAATAAAATAGATTTCTCTTTATTAAACAAATAATCTCCAACAATTTTAGGTGCAGTCAAATCAACTAAATCCCAATTGTTAATATTTTCTGTGTTTTTCAGATAAAAACTAAAAATTTCGTCTTTACTAGAATTATCTTTTTTTTCATATTTTGCGAGTAATATTAATAATGCAGTTAATCGATGTTCATGAATTTCGCTTTTGAGAAGTTCTTGAAGATCATTTAAGGGTAGATTAAAATATTTCTTTGCTACTTTACGCTGTTTAGGAACAGGAATTCCAAGAAAAATATCTCCTTCACCGTATTGACCTTTTCCTGTCTTGAAAAATCTTGATAATTTTTTTGCTTGTTCTGGGTTACTAAGTTGTGATAGATCACTTTTTATTTGATTCAACATCGTTTTTATCATAACCTTATTTTATAATAGATCAGCAAAATAGTTTTTGATTCAGTTTGTCTTATCTAATTTTCTTTTGGTTTGGGATTACAATATTAACTTCTTCTTCTATCTAGTGATATTGTTTTCTATTCCAGTTGAATATCAATAAAATAATTAATAAATAGTGATTCTGCATTGTCGGAGAAGAACAAAAAGACGATTCGAAAATCGATGGATGAGACGAAAGAGTATCATCAACGTTATCTCAGAGCGATCAATAATCCCCTAAGAATCAAAATTCTAAGAGCAGTAAAGGATGGATTCTTAAATATCGCGGATCTCAAGTTACATACTGGTTTAGATGTCGAGACTCTCAATTGGCATCTACATGTATTAGAGAATGGTTTCTGTATCGAGACGGACACAATAGAGGGAAAGCTTGTCTATAAGCTAACCCAAGAAGGAAGAGTTATTGAATACTTAAAAAAGTAGACTGGATATTATATATTTAAACCATAAAACCAAAAAAAGAGAAGAATGCTCTTTTTTTATTATATATTAAAATGTATAATATAAT
>DAOVAG010000106.1 GCA_030671165.1 Candidatus Bathyarchaeota archaeon
AAGAAGGTTTATTTGGATCCCTATGAATAGTCATTTTTTATTATATTATCACGTGATTAATAAAAAGTATATGTTTCGATATATTTCATTTTATCTTTAAGTTTATAGTAAAATGTCAAAAACACTCTTCTAAAAATACTATTAATATTAACAATCCCCTTAGAAGAGTACGATAGAATGTCTAACAATTTTGAAAAAGTGACTATGTAGCTCTCAAGAAATAGAGTTATCTATACTCTTTTTTTCAGCCCTAAATTTGTGCGTAAGCGCACTAAATTTATTATAAATATTTTGATTCTTGATATCGAGATAAAACATATAGGATAATTATTTTTATTCTATATTAACATACAGAATGACTAATGTAGGTCCTAACAGAGATGGGTATACTTTCACCGTTGTTACAGAATCTAAGATTCAGAGAAGTATTGAAGTATATAAATCGTTACAGTGTATTAGATGTCGGTTGTGGAAAAGGAGACTTAGCGTTCTGGATTGATGAGCATATAAGATATGTTGGTATTGATTATGATAGAGATGCCATTTATAAGGCAAGGAAACGCGCGAAACGAAAAGGACTTAAGAATACCAATTTTTATGTAGTAGATTTGGACAAAAGCCCTTTACCCGTTTTCGACAAGTTTGATACTATTGTTATGATTGCAATCATCGAACATTTAAATGAACCGATCAGAATATTAAACCATCTTAAAAAATGTTTTACTGAAGATACTTTTTTAGTTATTACGACCCCTCACCCCAAAATAAAACGGTTCTATGCCACATTTGCGAAATTCGGTTTATTCAACATAAATGCGGTCAAGGAACATAAGAGTCTTATCTTAATGGAAGAGCTTAAAAAACTCATTCTCGAATCGGGATTTGAGATTCTAGTAGAAAAACCATTCGAATTTGGGCTTAACCAACTCTGTGTTGCAAGATTTTCAGAGTGATAATTATTTAATGATATTTATGCGGTTAAAATTTAAAATTTTGTTAGTATGCTTATATAATTTAAATACTTTATCAGAAATAAATACTTTAAAAATAAATCGAGTTTTTAACCATTATGTCTCCATTTAGATTAGCTGTGATGATTCCAGCTTATAACGAAGAGAAGACAATTGGAAAAGTAATTAGTGAAATCCCTCGGGAAATCACTCAAATTGATGAGATCATCGTGATCGTAATTGATGACGGGTCAACAGATAACACAAGAAAGATGGCATTTGAAGCAGGAGTCGATAAAGTCATCTCGTTCAAACAAAACAAAGGACTTGCCTTTACTTTTAAGAAAGGATTAGATGTCGCTCTAGAACTGAATTCTGATATTATTGTAAATATCGATGCAGATGGACAATATGATGGAAAAGAGATTACTGCTTTAATAAAGCCAATATTGGACAATAGGGCCGAAATTGTATTGGGTTCTAGATTTAAAGGATGGATTGAATACATGCCATTACAGAAAAGGGTTGGGAATTCTCTTGCGACTAAAGTTACTAATCTATTATCTGGTTTAAAATTTTCTGATACTCAGACTGGATTTAGAGCTTTCTCTAAGGAGGCGGCATTGAGAATCAATGTGATGTCTAATTACACTTATGTTCAAGAGACAATAATACAGGCTATAGATAAACGGCTAAAAATTGTGGAAGTTCCAGTTCATTTCAGAAGAAGAAAGGGAAAGTCGCGATTAATATCTAACATTTTTAGTTATTCGAAGAGAGCTGGTCTAACCATATTAAAAACTTACAGAGATTACAAACCATTACGAACTTTCTTACTTATTGGCGGATTCGTTATGTTAATAGGTTTAGTATTTGGATTAAGAGTTTTAATACACTACCTTAATACTGGTCTGGTAACACCATATCTTCCCTCGGCGATTTTAACAGCAGTTCTTTTAATAGTTGGTTTTCAAGTGGTAACATTAGCCCTCATCGCGGATATGATTGGGAATAACCGTAAAGTACAGGAAGAAATTTTATATCTATTAAAGAAAAAGAATTTAACAAAATGAGACGCAGTATACCATAGCAGTCACAGAAGATGTTTAATCATTTCATTAATCAAGAACACTAAGATAAACACCAATAAGTTATAGTAACCTCGTAGTAACCTTTGTTCATTTTGAAACAAAAATACTATTTTCAAAGATTTAAACAGTGCCACTATTTAATAATGAAATCTCCATTTCGCATCGATCTTCATAATATATGACAAGAGGCTTAATTCGACATGAAGCTCTTTAATAGAGAAAAGAACTAGAAGCTTAACAATTGTTATCAAGAATGCGTCTTATCAGCATTGTTGTGGAGTATCCATCCACTTTTTTAACCAAGATTACTTTTCCTCCGTAGGATTTAACAAGATCTGCTTCAGGGAGTTGAGTAAGATCGTAGCCAGCTTTAACATGAACGTCAGGCTTTACAAGATTGATCAAATTTTCAGGGGTTGACTCCGAAAAAATGGTGACATAGTCAACGTATTCAATTGATGCAATGATCTCAGCTCTCTCGTTTTCAGGGATGATTGGTCGAAATTTTCCCTTATTTTTCCTCACACTATTGTTACTGTTAACTCCTACGATTAATACGTCTCCATGCGATTGAGCTTCTTTTAAAGTTCTTATATGTCCAATATGTAAAAGATCGAAGCAGCCACAAGTGAATATGATCTTCTTTTTTTTCTGCCTTAAGCAATTCACAATCTGCTTCAGTTCAATTTGGGACACAATTTTTGTCATACAATTCACCTTTTCACTTATAGATGTAAAAGAGCTAAATCAAGAGAGTGTAATTTTGATACAAGTTCATCTTGGGTCACAATAGATGTTCCCACTTTTCCAACCTTTATCGCTGCAGCTACATTGCTGATTAATGCAGATTCTACTATTGAAGCATTCGTGGATGTGGATAAGGCTAAAGCCGCAGTTACAGTATCGCCAGCACCGGTTATATCATAGACAGCTCGTGCTAATGCAGGTATGTGAACATATTGTCCATCTTCTTTAAGCAGTGATAGCCCATCTTTTCCAAGTGTAATTATTACAGTATCGCATTCAAACTCTGCTAAAAGCTTTGAAGCTATTCTACGTATACTTGTTTCATCCTTAACCTTCATCTTTAACACTTTACGGGCATTATTGATGTTAGTCTTGATTATTGAGACTCCTTTATAGTCAAGGAAATGCTCAATTTTTGGATCTACGATAATCTTTGTCCCTTTTTCTTGTTTTAAGTTAACCAATGCTTCGATGAGATTTTCTGTTATCAAACCCTTATCATAGTCAGAGATTACGATACAATCTACGTCATCGATGTTGTTATGGATATAATTTAAAATTTTATTAGCATAAGCAGAGCCAACTGCTTCTCTAGATTCGTAATCGACTCTTAAAAGTTGATGATGACCAACTAATATTCTCATTTTTGTTGTGGTGGGACGACTAGTATCAGTTATTATCCCAGATACATCACCTCCACGAGTTGTAAATTCATTGATCAACCATGAACCGTTTTTATCAGCACCAACGATTCCAGTGGGAAAAACTGTTCCACCGAGTGAAAGAATGTTATTGGCTACATTAGCTGACCCACCGAGCTTGAATGTTTCAGAGGTAACGTCTACAACTGGAACGGGTGCTTCAGGTGAAACCCGAGTTGTCTCACCAAAAACATAATGATCTACCATTAAATCTCCTAAAACAAGAATTTTTACACTGTTAAAGCGTTCTATGGTTTTGATTAATCTGTTTCTTGAGAGCATATTTTTCATCTCGAAGATTTTTGAACTTTTTTTAAGATAATTAATACTGCTTCAGATAAATCAGAAGCGATATTATCGGGTTTAATCCTGTTTTTAGAATATTTTTTGTTAGGTTTAGTATAAGATTCTAGCTCATCTCGACCCTTTCCCGTGAGAACAAGGATTGTCTCACAACCTACACAATAACCAGCTAGAACATCATCCATTTTATCACCAATCATAAAAGAGCGCTCCAAGTCTAAGTTTAAATCCTGAGCAGCAAACTTTAACATTCCAGGGCTAGGTTTTCGACAATCACAATCTTTCTTATAGGCTTT
>DAOVAG010000209.1 GCA_030671165.1 Candidatus Bathyarchaeota archaeon
TATCGCGACAAATTTTTCAAGCGTGAATGATCCTTTATTGATTTCATTTAGCATCATATGACCCCACCATTCAAGGAAGGGAAACCCAATATGTGAATTGACAGGATCATCAGTCATCATCTCTTCTCTATTATGGGGAGCGTGATCTGTACCCAAACAATCGATAGTTCCATCGTTAACTCCTCTCCAAACTGCGTTCAAATTTAAAGGGGGCCAACCAATATGGATATATTCCTCACGCTTTACATCGTAAGCTTTATCGCTCATCGACCAAAGAGTTTCAGCTGTAGCTATTACATCCAATTCTTCCGACGCTTTTATTTTTCTCACTAATTCTAAGTAATCAGGAAATATACAATGTAGTGCATACCATTTCATTCCAGCTTTCTTGGCTAGATAAAATAGTTGATAAGCTGCTGAAGTTATTTCCTTTTCAGTTGAAATATAGTTCACATAATTTGATAAAGTGAGGGGCATACCTTTCTTTTCAATTATTCGAGGAGCTTCCTCAAAGAAATTCTTATCAAATGGATGGATTGAACAACGGAGTCCCGTCTTCGCAATCTCTTTGAATGCTTCATAGATATGCGCTGTGTTTGTGGTTGAGGCTGGACTTGAATAGGGATATGCAGCTACTTTCTGGAAAATCTTAAACCAGGCAGTTCCTTCTTTTGCAAGCTTGGGAACCCAACCATCCTCATATAAGAGAGGTGAGGCGATTGGATTAAAATCTACGAGAGATTTCCTATCACCAATTTCTACTTCTTTTTTAAAGTTATCAACGGTGTTAGGTACAGGATCTAAATTTGGTTGTGGAAAGACAAAAGTTACCCCTCCAGCAGCAGCTGCACGGGTCCCTGTTTCAAAATCTTCTTTATGTTCAAATCCTGGATCCCTAAGATGACAGTGAATGTCAATAATACCGGGTAATATCAATTTACCATTTGCATCAATTACCCGGTTAGTCCTAGGTTTTTTGTTAGTAACTGCTACGATAATTCCTTGATTAGTAACAATATTAGCTTTAAAGCGTTTAGAAGACGTTACAATAGTCCCATTTTTTATTAAAAGATCATACATAGACATGTCTTCTTCTAAATATTTTATTGAAATTCTAATTTATGCGTACAAAATATTCATACTTACATTATAAAGATTTTACTTTCAGAACAATTATGAAATGAATATGAGTCAATAAATAAATATGATTAATATTGTAGATATGGTATAACATCGCATATAACCCATTTTTTAGATACAAATATTGATGAAGTAATAATGTGATAGAGATTAATTGAGAAGAATGTAAGACACATGAATGTTAATTGTTACTTCTAAGAGTGGATGGTTGTTAATTTTTGGTCAATAAATCTCTTCCTCAAGTTTTAATGACTTCTGAACGAGGATCTTTTGCTCAGAAAACAATAATTTATCGAAAACCCCAAATCATCAACCAAGTGATGGATGATAATAACTATCCCCCAGAAATTATTGACAGGTTGATACTTTTCAAGGAGGAGATAGTCGGCAACAATCTGATTCAACCCTTAACTGAAGACATAGTGGATGTACAAAAATGGAATAACTTATGGGATAATTATAAGAAAAAATCGTGGTTAGAATTACCATGGTATTTTGCTGAGACTTTTTTTTATCGACGTTTATTAGAAGTAACCAAATACTTTCAACCTGGAGCTTTTCTAAACAAGGATCCTTTCCAAAAATCGAAGAGTGAAGAAATTGAAAACAGTATTGAAAGTTTAACTTATACAATAGACTCAATCGGAAAAATTAAAGATCCAAAAATAAGCTTTGAAAAGAGAATACATGCAAGTTTATGGGGTAACCGTTTAGATCTAAGCAACTTTACAGTAAAGAATAATATTAAACATAAACAAGCGATAGTAGAAAGAGAGAACATCTTAATTAATGATTTTTCAAAGGTTTATGATGTAATCACAAAAGAGTCAATTTCCCACGTCGCTTTCTTTAATGACAATATAGGGATAGAGTTTGGTTTCGACTTATTATTGACAGATTTTTTATTAAGAAATAATTGGGTAGATAAGATCACTTTTTATCTTAAACCATACCCTTTCTTTGTTTCAGACGTGATGCCTAAAGATTTTGAGGAGACAATACAAAGGTTACATCATAGTTCATATTCAAATTTACAATTATTAGGAAATCGAATCCAAACTGCACTTAACCAGGGAAAATTATCAACATCAACTGACCTTTTTTGGGCTTCATCATCGCATTTCTGTGAAATGACTAGATCTCTTTGGGATGAACTTTCAAAATACGATTTGATAATTCATAAAGGAGATGTAAATTATAGACGCTTACTAAGTGATAGACACTGGCCATACACTACATCAATAAGAGAAATTATTAAGTATTTTCCAGCATCGATTTTAATCTTACGAACTTTAAAGAGCGAGATAATTGTAAATCTTAAGAATATACAGGTTAAAAAAGTTGAAGCTGAAGACCCGGAATGGTTGATTAATGGTAAACGCGGTATCATACAATACATCAAAAAAGAGACATAATAGGCCCTGAAAAAAGAATTACAACAGATAAAATTAATGCATTAATAGAAAAAGCTATTTAGAGAACACTACTAAAGAATAAGATATGTCAAATCCAAGTAGATCTG
>DAOVAG010000116.1 GCA_030671165.1 Candidatus Bathyarchaeota archaeon
TACAAAAATCGATTTAAGACAGGAGAACCCGGCTCTGCTTACAGATCTTCTTGGAGAAGGAAAAACTCAAAAAGCTAAAATAATTTTAATCCACGGGGGCTATCCTTACGTCGAGGAAGCTGGATTTATAGCTAATGCAAATCCCAATGTATTTTTGGACATATCAGCAGTCTCTCCGTTCATAACAATAGGCGTAAAGGATAAGCTTCTAAACCTACTGGAGATGACTCCAACAACAAAAATCATGCATGGTTCAGACGGGCACAGGATACCAGAGCTCTATTGGATATCAGCTATACAGACAAAAAGGGCTATCTCTCAAGTCTTGCGACAATTACTAGATCTAGGTGAGTTGGATGACGAATGGGCGTCTGAGATAGCCCCGCAAATATTGTCTGAAAACGCTACGAGAGTTTATAACCTTTAAAAATTCAGTTAATAGTTAAACATAGAGTAGTTACGTGGAAAGAAAAGGGAGTAAACAATGAGTAACAGTGAAAGCTCTTGGAGAAAATCAATGGAGCCAAGACTTAAAGAGTTTAAATTCAACCTGTATAGAATAAGAAACAATCCTCTTAGTCTCCTAGGAATTGGGTTAATTCTTCTAAACATATTATTAGCAATATTTTCTCCCTTTATAGCTGAACCAAATACACCTGACCCGTATAAAATACCAAAATTTTTTTCAACCGAGCCACTACCTCCAAATTCTGAACACCCCTTTGGAACATCGGGCCCATCAGGATATTATGATATATTTTATGGAGTTGTGTGGGGCGCACGAATGTCTCTCAGAATATCATTCACCGTTATATTCGCAGCAATAATAATCGGCGTCTTTGTAGGCACGGCTGCAGGGATGTTTGGAGGAATGATAGATGAGGTTCTCATGAGGATAACAGATGTTTTTATGGCTCTTCCAGGTTTAGTCCTAGCAATGGCGGTAGCATCAGTTCTTGGCCGTAATATTACAAATCTGATGCTTGCCCTTATCATAACATGGTGGCCGGGATTCGCCAGGGTGATAAGAGGCGAAGTGCTGAAAACGAAGCAAGAAACTTATGTAGAAGCTGCCAGAGCGGTAGGAGCAGGACCATTAACAATAGTATTCAGGCATATTCTACCCAACGCAATATTCCCTATAATAATAATGTCTTCAATGAATCTAGGGTCTATAGTAATGGCAGCTTCAACCCTGAGTTTTCTAGGGCTCGGAGCAGAACCTGGAACAGCTGAGTGGGGGGCAATTATTAGCGAGGGAAGAAATTGGATGCTGCAGGGAGCTTGGTGGACGACTTTATTCCCAGGGTTGGCCATATTCACATATGTTCTAGGTTGGAACCTTCTAGGAGATGCTTTCAGGGACATTCTTGATCCTAAGCTAAGGAGAAGTATGATGTGACAGAAAACGTCGTAGAAATCAGAGACCTTAGGGTAAACTTCTCCACATACGAGGGGATAATGAAGGTCCTAGACGGCGTGAATTTGAGCATCAAAAAAGGCGAGATGCTTGGTCTTGTAGGTGAAACAGGGTGCGGGAAAACCATGACGGGAAGAGCAATAATGAGAATCCTGCCCTCAAATGCGCAAATCATGAGCGGAGGAAAAATACTTTTTGAAGGATCTGTAGACCTGTTAAACCTATCAGAAGAAGAAATGAGGAAAATAAGGGGCAAAAAAATTTCACTGATATTTCAAGAACCAAGAAGAGCCTTACACCCAACATTTAACGTTGGTGGCCAAATAGCAGAAATCTTCTACTTGCACATGAAAGAAGATGTTTTGAAAACAGCATTACAAAACCTAGCAGAGTCCGAAAACTCAACGAGTTTATTGAGTAATATTATGAGAAATATTTACACAGAAGAGTTAGAAGGCAAAGAATCGTCAATTAAAAGAATATTGGGAAAGATACCCATTCTCAGAACCAAGATAAATGAACCCGTTGAGAAGGTGCTGGACGAGAAAAGTATCGATATGCTGGAGAAAGTTCAGATACCCGACCCAAAACGGGTTTCGGATCAGTACCCCCATGAACTTAGTGGTGGAATGATGCAACGGGTCCTGATCTCTATGGCTCTTGCATGTAATCCTACTCTTTTGATAGCAGACGAACCTACAACCGCAGTGGACGTCACAACGCAGGTTAAACTGCTTGATTTAATAAAGGACCTCAAAAAGGACTATGGCGCCTCAATATTACTGATAACTCACAACCTTGCAGTAGTTGCTGAAACTTGCGATAGGGTCAGCGTAATGTATGCTGGAACAATTGTTGAGCAAGCTGACACTTATTCAGTTTTCAAGGAACCTTTACATCCATACACACAGGGACTTTTAGCGGCAATACCTATCATTGGACAGACCAGAGAATTAAAATCAATTCCTGGTTCAGTACCTAACTTTTTGAATCCACCTTCAGGATGTAGGTTCCACCCAAGATGCGGTTACGCCATCGAAAAATGCATTGAAGAGAAACCCCTCTTCAGAGAGGTGAGAGACGAGCATTATGTGGCATGCCACGTAGTTGAGTGAGGACTAAAAATGCCTGAAAACCTTTTGGAAGTATTCAACGTTAAAAAATATTTTCCAATAACCGGGGGATTAACCAGAAAAGTTATTGGAGAAATAAAAGCTGTAGATGGCGTTAGTTTTTCAGTGAAAAGAGGAGAGACCTTTGGTCTTGTTGGGGAGACTGGATGCGGAAAAACTACCCTTGGTAGAACCATCTTGAGATTATTGGAACCAACTTCAGGAGAAGCATACATAAATTTATCAAAAGATAGCTCCACCATTTCCGACTTTCAAGACTATGAAAAAATTAATATTTTCCAGATAAAGCGGGGAGCCCTTAAAAGACTGCGAAGACACATGCAAATCGTCTATCAAGACCCTTTCTCCTCCTTAAACCCCAGGATGCTTGTGAAAGACATCGTCGCTGAACCAATGAAAGTAAACAAAATGGCAAAAGGGCAGGAACTCCAGGAGCGAGTAATCGATCTCTTGGAAAAAGTAGGCTTGATGAGGGAACACCTCTTTAGGTTCCCCCATGAGTTCAGCGGGGGTCAGAGACAAAGAATCTGTATCGCAAGAGCCATCGCTTTGAACCCCACTTTCCTTTTACTTGATGAGCCCACCTCAGCTCTTGACGTCAGCGTTCAAGCCCAAATTCTTAAACTTTTAAACGACTTACAGAACGAGCTTGATCTAACATACATGTTGATCACTCACGACCTAAGCATTATCGATCACATGGCTGATAGGTTAGCGGTGATGTATCTTGGAAAAATTGTTGAGATCGCTGAGAAAGATGAATTGTTCAAGAGCCCCTTACATCCATATACACAAGCATTGCTTTCAGCCGTACCGATACCAGATCCTGACAGACAGTCACTGAAAGAGGCTATATACCTCAGGGGAGAGGTGCCTAGCCCAGTAAACCCCCCTGAAGGATGTCGTTTCCATCCCAGATGCCAAGAGTTTTCCCAAGAATGTGAAAAAAAACTTCAGGAAGAACCCCCACTAATCGAAGTTTCGGAGGGCCACTTTGTGGCCTGTTTTAAGGTTCTGGATACTTGATACAAAATCCTGAGCGCGCGCGAAACATAAAAAGGAATATGGAGTTCCACGATGACTATGAGAACCAGAATAAATCTGATGATGGGTTTAATTCTCATGGCAACTGGTGTAATAGTTATTCTAGCCGTATTCATGCTGCCGTTAAGAACTCAAATATTCGTTAGGGAATATGAGGTCAGAAAAGTAGTTCTTCACGACCTTGAAGAATATGAAGTAGAGTTACCTAGCTACTTTGTTTCAGTCTACATTGAGAGAGGTAGAAATATCTACACCAAGATAAACGCGAACAACGATTTCAATCTAATTATCATCCCTCTTGAAGAGTG
>DAOVAG010000212.1 GCA_030671165.1 Candidatus Bathyarchaeota archaeon
CAAGTTGAGTTTGCGTGTTCATTATAACCACTGAATCTCTAAAAGGAACAATAAAATGGAATCCGCTATCAAGTATTCCAACAACACTACCCCAATGCATAAGAACTCCATTACTTCCAGATTGAATTGTCATAAAAGAAGTTAGACCTATCACTACGCCCAGGACTAGTATAGCAATCAGACTAATTAACAAAAGCATTCTTTTAGAAATGATTCCTCTAGGTCTTCCCCGTCTGCTTTCAAAGAGATTATTATCTTCAGACATTTGTTCTTTTCCTCCGTTTTTATTTTTTTCTCTCCAACTCAAAAAATCGAGTTTCTACCATTTCAGGCTTCTTCAGAGAGATTTACTGTTCTAGTGGTATCCTAAATATAAGTATCTCGTTAACCAATCGTCCGACGTGTGTAAATAATAACTTTTTTTGAATATGTATAATTAACTGAAAAATCAAATTGATAATATGAAAAGAAGACTACGTATTTTTCGTTATTTTTTCCCTATATATTCAAAATTTCTCTCTCACCCTAATTATTTTACTAGCTATTTCTCTTTAACATTTAACACTATAAACGTATATTTTGTGTAATTATTGGACTTTCAATTGTAATTCAAAGAAGATAGTTTCTCATCTAATGGAAAAGAAGGATTATTGATGATGCTTTATTTGATAAGTCTAATTACATAATACAAACTTTTTTTTTGTCTATAGAAAAAAACATGAGAAGTATTATGATTTATCATTTAAGTCTAGTAAGATTTCAATAGCATTTCCAATATAATACACACATTTTTGCATGAATACATCCAATTCTTTTGCTCTTTTGAATTCTTTTTCATTAGTTAAATCATATTCTATAAGATCTCGGCATATGACTCCACCACATTTTTGTTTAAATTGATTGTAAAATTTTAATGTTAACAAATACCCCAGTTCCCGTTCAGCAGAAATGGGTTTATTTGTACCATATTTAACTCCAATTGCTGTAGCCCCTCCAGTCAGTGCACCACAGACAGATCCTCGTCTTCCTATCCCTCCACCAAAGGTTGAGACTACTTTTGGCTCTAAAGGAGAATCTATTTTCCAAAATTTCTGCATAGTAAGTAAGATACTTTGAGCACAATTATATCATGTCTTAAAATGTTTAAGCGCTTCTTTAATGTAAATAGATTTATCACCAGTCAATAGATGTCACTTTTTTTCGCAAATTTTGTTAATTATATAATAAAAGAGGTTTCGAAGCTATATTTACCATGTTTTAAGATTAAGTTATAATCATGATTTCGATTATGTAGTTAATACCGGCATAACCTTTTGTATTTTTAAGATTATGTGATGAACTTTGTTGTTGTTCTAGTTATTTTTCTTTAGAAAATATTTTTAGAGCTTAATTCTATGATACGATCACTTTTTTAGAATTATTACATTCAATAGGTTTTATAAGGTTTAAGAAGACAATTTTCTAATTATGTCAATAATAAATGTATATCCGATTCAGTTCAATAGAGTAAAAGCTACTTTACTCCAATGCGATAATAAACTCATCCTAGTGGATACAGGGATGAGCATCGAAGATGCCGATACAATTTTACATTACGCTAAATCCAATCTCAATATGCCTTTAGAAAAATATGGCGAAGTATGTATAATTACACATTGCCACATGGATCACATAGGTGGACTTAAATGGTTAAAGAAAAAATGCGACTTTAAAATCGCTTCACATATTGATGAGGTAGAAAAAATAGAGTCGGCCACAGGTTTCAATGTTAATCTCAAACTTAAAGATAGAGAAACTCTACCATACTGTGGAGGAATTCAGTTCATCCATGTTCCTGGACATACATCAGGTAATATATGTCTTTACTTACAGAATGAAGCACTTCTAATTCTTGGTGATACATTGTTTGCTGATGAAGAGGGAAATCTGTCACCTCCTCCTAATCATTATTCCGTAAACCCTGAAATGTCTAAAAGAGAGCTAAAAAGACTCCGTGAATTAGACTTCGATAAGATAATAGTTAGCCATGGAAAAGACACTATCAATGGAGCTAAAAAGAAGTTTCAATTAATGATGGAGAGAATAGCATAAATACAGCATTTATTAGATAACGATAAACCTTGTCACCTTAGGTCTCATAAAAAAAGAGAAGTATGGAATGTAAATAATAAATGAGGTCGATATCGCTTTAAACATTTTCAGAGATCTTATCAACACCGATGTTTACGATTTTAGCAAGACTCATTAAGTTTTCTTTGCTCATCCATTCGGTTTTTAGGTATTCAAGTATTTCTTTATCATCCATTCCAAGTCTTTTTGCTTCTTCAACCGCATAACGGTACGCTTCAATCTCGGTGGGTCGCTCAACATACAGGAAGCTTCGATCTCGAAGCTCTTTCCCATCCATAAACTGTTTTACGTGTACAAGTTCATGTATGATATCAAGATAAATATCTCGTCGGTCACCATTCTTCATATAGTGTGCACTTATACGTATGTTCCCATTCTCACTGCTAACTCCCATGTATCCCACTCTACCATAAAAAGTGACTTTAAGATCATTAATCACTCTCTCTGTATGTTCACCAAAAAGATCTTGAACAGCTTTAACTTTTTCAAATCCTAAAAAGTAATTATTGAATGG
>DAOVAG010000098.1 GCA_030671165.1 Candidatus Bathyarchaeota archaeon
GAATGCTAACACCACGGAGTTTAAATCTATATCCTGATTTAGGGTGGCTGAAACCACAACGTTTTCGATGTTTATAATCGCCTTAACCCTCGGCATTTAATTCAATACCTGAAACACTTAGCTAACCAGCTAGCTCGAAGCAACAATTTAGTACACTAACACATAGATATATGTATATTATATTCACTCTTAATAAATATATTGAGATGATAACAGTATGATATGAAACGATATGTTGTTATGATAAACCTCTAATGAGCTATGTTAATGAATATATTATTTATTAATCCACCCTACAAGTCTAAGATACAAGAATTCCTAGGAGCCCACGCCCCCCTCTTGGGATTCGGGTCCATGAGTCATCAGATGGAAAGGGAGGGGCACCGCATTGAGATTTTGGATTGCCCCACATTGGGTCTAAACCTCTCCGATGTCGTGAAGTTTATGGGAAAGGTTGATCCCGACGTGATCGGGATAACTTCGACCACACCATCTTTCGGCGAAGCCTGTAAAGTGGTTAGGGCAATTAAGAATCTGAAGCCTGAATGTATGGTAGTAATGGGAGGCCCCCACGTCTCTTTTGAGGACTACTCTACTCTTAAGAGCTCATATGTGGACGTGGTTGTTAGAGGTGAGGGAGAACTCACGATGAGAGACTTGGTAAAATGCCTCGAAAAAGGTGAATCCCTGTCAAAGGTTTTGGGGATCACCTATAGGGAGAAAGGCGTCATAAGGAGGAACCCCGACAGACCATTTATCGAAGATTTGGACGCGCTTTTCGTGAGTTATCATAAGCTCCCAATGAGCCGATACAGATTCGAAGGTTTGAATTATGCGACGATTGTGTCATCTAGGGGCTGCCCCTACGGGTGCGTGTTTTGCTCCTCTTCCCTCTTACACGGTAAGAAGTGGAGGTGTCAATCAGCTGAGAGGGTGGGGAGAGAAGTTCGGTTCCTCATTGACGAGTACGGGGTGAAGCACATTGAGTTTTTGGATGACTTATTCACATTCAACAACAAGAGGGTATAGAAATTTGTCGTATCTTCCTAAAGGAGAAGCTGGATGTTCAGTGGTTCTGTAGTTTCAGGGTTGATACAATCTCCAAAGAGTTGATGGCGAAGATGAGGAAATCGGGGTGCATCGGAATCTACTTTGGTATAGAGTCGGGGTGCCAGCGAATCTTGAATCTCTTAAGGAAGGGCACAAGAATACAGCAGGCGGTTAAGGCTGTCAGAGGGGCTAAGGAAATTGGAATTGAGACCGTAGCCACATTCATCTTAGGGATCCCTGGTGAGACGGTTGACGATATCCGTCAGACCATAAGATTTGCTAAATTGTTGAAACCCGATTACGCACAATTCACTTTTTGCACGCCATATCCAGGGACGGAATTGTATAAATTTGCGAAGGCTAACAACATGCTTCTGTCAGAAGATTGGAGTCATTACACTACTATGGAGCCGGTTCTAAAAGTTTCAGGGTTAAGTGTAACTGAGTTAAAGAACCTCTTCAAAGAGGCCTACCTAAACTTTGTCCCTTCCTCCCTATGGAAGCTCATCAAAAAAAGGAAGTTTCGTCTGATAGAAAAAATTCTTCTCGAGACAACCAAAATGGTAACCAGCAGACTTTCTTAGATGCCAATAAAAACCTGATTGAATAGAATCTCGCCTCATTCATAAAAAAGCTAGCTAATAACTCTTTAATTTCAAATTCTTTTGTAAAAGTTGTTTCATCAGATTATATTTTAATTATTATTTTTTCGTAGTTTTTGTAGTAATAATCAGCAGAGAATTGTAACTGTAAAAACCATTATCTTCCCGCTTCTTCGGCTGCTTTTTCGACCCAGTCACCTAAGTTCTCATAGCCATCGTCATCTACCCAATCATATGTTTGATATTTCTGTACGAAATATATTGGGTTGCCGTCTTCATCTTCACCTAATTTACCAAAGAGATTTATTCCTTTTACATCAGCGTTACCATTTTGGTCTTTAATATTGTGAATATAAACACCCAGCATGCCTTTTCCTTCCTCATAGCTTTTCTTAACTTCATATCTAACCCATTTTCTGCTAGATGTTTCCCTTCCAATTAAAGCAACAGTGACAGATGTCCCTTCTAATCCATCGTTAATCATCCTTTTTAAAGCTGAGTCACCTTTCTTCTTTGCTTCCTCCCAGAGGGAAGCATCCCAAAAACCAGCTTCTTCTCGATCTTGAGTTACCCAACTATTTCTAACCACATTTGCTCTCCAAATATCCCTTTCATAGTGAAAACTGAAAAAAACTCTTCTAACCATTTTAAATCAACCTAAAAACTACTATTTATCTTATTTAAATCATATGCTTAATTAAAATCATTTAGTTGATAAAAGACGGATATATTGCACTCATTATTATCGGTAAAAGAGTGCAATAAAAAAGAAGTTGCTTTGCCAATTCCCTATTTTTCAAGAGAATGTTAAGCTAATTGATTATCTCTTTGTGTATGCGGTGTTGAATGTAGAGAACACGAGGGGATGAAGAGAGGGAGAGGCGGAAAAGTAGGAGACAGATAGTCGTATAGTCCGTTAGTATGGTGGTCGGTTAGTCGTAGAGTCAGATAGTTGCAGAGTCGGAAAAAAGGTGGGTTTGGGGCATAAAATTTAATCCTAATGTCTCTTGATAGTCTTAATTATGCATATACGTTATCAAGTCGTGTTTTTTATCGATATAATGTTAAGGCTTTGTTGATATTCCGATAAAAAATTATTGAAGATATTATATTACTAAGAAGCAACCATTTCGCAATGTCTATTAAGCTAACGCCTAGAATAAAAAACACACTGCTAATAATAGCCCCGATAAATATCTCATAAAATAAGGTAGCTTTTAAGACACCATAATTAGATGCCAACTTCAGCATTGTCGCTATTGTTAGAAAATCTCTCCATCTCAAGGGCGCTGAGACATCCACTTCTTTTACTTGCTTAGCATATTCCCGCTCATTCATTTTTTTAGCCTTCGGGTAAGCCGCAGCGCTCACAATGCCCAAAATAATAAGAATGATAAAATTGAGGAGGTATTGCCCAAAAATGGGTAGAATACATACCACGACCGCAACAAGACAAGCTGCACCACTACCGTAGAAGAATTTTTCCTTCTTTCTATAAGCCCGCACAAAATTGCCTATCGCCATAACACCGAAATAAACCACCCCGAAAAGAGCGACCCCTATCGGGAAAGAAGGGATACTCAATGATTACTAACCACCTACAGTGTGGAGTAAAACTAGGAATCAAGTACTATTAAAACATTCTTTCAAAATTATTTAAGCCTTCTCCATTGGGCAGTAAAGAGGAGTATAAATATCTCTTTTTACTGCGTGCATTAATTTTATCATAATATTTCCCTATCAGTCGGTAATATATCATCTTTTTTAAGAGTTCTAATCTAGTCCAATGATTCATAAGAATCATTAATAAAAAGGTATAAGATAAGAAAAGGAGAGGCTGGCTATGGTTAGACGCTCCAGACTAGAAATTTACTTCGATGTTCTCGAAGTGATTGATAAAGGAACAAATAAACCAACAAGGATAATGTATGAAACAAACCTATCTTGGACATCCCTATGTAGTGTATTTGACACTCTAATCAACAGCGACTTCATAAGGGAAGAGAAAAGGAAGAACTCGAAAAGATACCATATCACAGAAAAGGGGAGAAACGCTTTATTTTATCACGTGAAATTCTTGGAAGGTTTTATCCAACACAAATAGCTTCCTAACAGATTTAGAAAAAAGGTTCTGATTGTAGTTTAGCTTCAGGGAAGTCGTTTGAAATCCTCATACCATTTTTTTGCGATGAGGTAGCTAGCTAGTCTGAGTCTATTTGAGGTGAATAGAGATTGGGAATACTACGTGTGGTGCTGTTCCAGGCTTTTTCATGCATATAATAAAATATCATTTTTAAAATCACATCTCCTATGCCTATGCTCGCCACAAACTCTAATTGACCCGTAACTGCATAAGCTAAAAACATAGTTGTACATGTGGCTATTACTCTCCAACTCAGCGTCTTCAACACCCATATTTTACGCACCTCGTTCATAAAAATCCCTCATAGACACCATCATTGAGGAACTAACTTCTAATTTCTTTTATGAATGACAAATCTCGATTGAGCCTGTTTGGATTTGATTAATGAACGGATCTTTTTCTAACTTTCTACTTTTTTTTACCTAGCTAGCTTGACCTACTTCAAGTTATCTAATATGCTAGTTAGGATGATGTTGTGTGTGCGGTGTGGTGTAGTGCGAGGTGTGGTGAAGAGAGAGTAGGAGAGTATATGAAGGAAGTAGTAGGGAGAGCGCGCGCGCTAAAACGGGACCTACGCCATTTCATACAGACTTTGGATCAGTCAAGAGCCTTCCACATCTTCGGTAATGGACTTCTCCAGGCGAATCATTTGATAGTACGATATCAGAACGGAGTATATTTTGCAGTGATA